>JAUILJ010000560.1 GCA_030433055.1 Polyangia bacterium | reverse complement strand
CGCCGCCGACCGTGGAAGCCGTTGGGGTCGACATCGGCCAGCCACGGTGCGTCCACGCTGGTCCAGAGCTTGAGCCCCAGCGCCAGCTTCACTGGATCGATGCCGGCGATGTCGGTGGGCGCCTGCTGCGCGTCGGCTTCGTCCAGCACCGCGCCGAAGCAGTCCGAGCAGAAGAGCGCGAGGGACCTGGTGTCGAAGGCGCCCATGGTCTCCGGGGCGTCATAGCTCGGAAGGCTCGTCGCGATCAGCTGCCGGTCGCCGAGATCGAGGCGCTGGCCAGGGTTCATCAGGTAGAAGCGCTCCGGCGGGATCTCCAGGCGCATGCCGAGCTTGCCCATCCCGAGGTAGTTCGTGACGATCCGCGCGGAAGGAGCGAGCTCGAGCAGCTCCGGGAGCGCCCCGAGGTGGTCGGCGTCACAGTGCGTGAGCCAGATCCAATCGAGATCTGTCGGGTTGATCAGCTTGGTGACTGAATCGATCGAATGCTCGGCGAAGCCGGGCATGCCAGCGTCGATGAGCACGCGCTGAGCCCCACGGATCAAGTAGGCGTTGACCGGTAGCGCGCCGAAGCCTGGCACCGGGATCGCGCTGGGCAGGCAGCTGGTGTCAGAGGTGACGTGAAACGACTCGAAAGCACGGGGCGTGAACATGGGGACTCCTTGATCGAAGTGATGGCGCGCAGCGCGCGCGGTGTGCAGAGGAAGTGCGCGCAGCGAGGCAGGCGTTACATCCGCCGTGTGCTTTTTCGTTCCTGGGGGTGAGGGGAGTCGCCGCGAACGCTGCGAGATCGCTTCGGCGTGTAACGAACGGTCTCTGTCGCGCACCACCGTGAGAACCCTCACCCCGAAAGGAACACTCTGATGACGACCAACACGCTCACTACAGGTGCCGATGGATTCCTGTATCGCTTCGAAGCGCAGCTCACCGTGAACCCAGTCGGCCTCGTACCCGAAGGCTTGCTGATGGCCAACGCATTCGAAGGCACCATCACCGATGGCTTCCTGCGCGGCGGCCGCGTGTGGGGCATCGATCATCTGCTGCTTCGCCGCGACGGCATCAGCGTGATCGACGCACCCAAGACGCTCGCGCTGGGTAGCCGCAGCGTTGTCGAGCTGGTGCGTGGTTACTGCATTCCGCCCCACGGCTTGCACTTGCCAGATCTGGAGCAGCTGCTCTCGCCCGATTTCGAGTGGCCGGACGTCGCCTTTGCGATCCGCGGGTGCTCCACATTTCGGGTCGCAGATCCAGAGTTCAGCGAGCTGTCAGGAGGTGTGGCGCGCATCGACGGCAAGGTCAGCATGGCTACTGGCAAGCTCGAGGTGGAGACGCGGCTCCTGCGTCCGCACTGAGCGGCGGCGCCGTCGATTTCCGCGGGGAGCGACGTGAGGCGTTTTGCGTCGCTCCCTTCATGCTTGCTTACCTTGGCGATCCACATCACACCAGCGGGCTATGGGAATCGCGACCGACATCATCTTGCTGGTGGTGGCCGCCTTCTTCGGCGGCCTGCTGATGCAGCGCCTCGGGCAGCCACTGGTGCTGGGCTACATCGCCGCTGGGGTGTTGCTCGGGCCGCACACCGGTGGGCTCACCGTCTCCGACACGCACCAGATCGAGCTGCTCGCGGAGATCGGGGTCGCCCTCCTGTTGTTCGCGCTGGGGCTCGAGTTCTCGCTCAAGGACTTGAAGCCGGTGAAGCACGTAGCGCTCATCGGTACCCCGATTCAGATCTTGCTGACCCTGGCGCTGGGCTTCGCCCTGGGGAAAGCGTTTGGCTGGGACTGGAAGACCAGCGTGTGGCTTGGTGCGCTGATCTCGCTCTCCAGTACGATGGTGATCCTGAAGACGCTGATGAGCCAGGGGTGGCTCGGCACGCTCTCGAGCCGCGTGATGATCGGCATGCTGATCGTGCAAGACCTCGCCGTGGTCCCGCTGATGGTGATCCTGCCGCAGCTGAACGACCCGGCCGTGGGCTTGCCGGCGCTGGGCGTCGCCGGGGTCAAGGCGGTGGTGTTCCTCGCGGCGATGATCTTGCTCGGCACGCGCCTGCTCCCCCGGGTGCTCGGCTACATCGCCCGGGTCGGCTCCCGAGAGTTGTTCTTGCTCGCGATCACCGCGATTGGCCTTGGCGTGGGCTACGCCACGCACGTCGTTGGTCTGTCCTTCGCCTTCGGCGCGTTCGTGGCGGGCATGGTGCTGAGCGAGTCCGACTACGGGCACCAGGCGCTGAGCGACATCATCCCACTGCGGGATCTGTTCGGGTTGCTGTTCTTCGCCTCGGTGGGCATGCTGCTCGACCCGCGCTTCCTGCTGGAGCACTGGCGCCAGGTCAGCGTGCTGGTGGTCGCGGTGAGCCTGGGCAAAGGGCTGATCTTTGCTGGGTTGGCGCGTGTTTTTCGTTATGGGAATGTGGTGCCGCTGGCCGTCGGCCTCGGCATGTTCCAGATCGGTGAGTTCGCGTTCGTCCTGGCGCGGGTTGGAGTGTCTTCGGGATCCATCGACGAGGACATGTTCTCGCTCGTGCTCAGCGCAGCGGTGGTGACGATGGTGCTCACGCCCCTGGTCAGTGGACAGACGGCGAGGCTGTACGGGCTGAAGAAGCGGTTGTTCAAGCATGAGCCACTGGAGACGGTGAACCTGCCGGAGACCGGCTTGAGGGGCCACGTGGTGATCGCCGGGGCGGGTCGCGTCGGCCGCCTGATCGCCAAGACACTGCTCGAGATGGAACAGCCGTTCGTCGTGATCGAGCTCGACCAACGGCGCCTGGAGCAGCTCCAGGCAGAGCGTTTCCCTACGGTCTATGGAGACGCGACCCACGATCTGGTGCTCGAGGCCGCGGAGTTGCACCACGCCTGTCTGCTGGTCGTAACGACTCCGGGCATCGTCACGACCGAAGCCATCGTGGAGCACGCGCGGCGCCTGAACAGTGAGCTGGAGGTCGTGGTGCGAGGCTCCGAGCAAGAGCTGGTCGAGCGACTGAAGGACCTCGGGGTCTCGGAGATCGTGTCGCCTGAGCTGGAAGCGAGCCTGGAGATGACCCGTCAGGCGTTGCTCCACCTGGACTTGCCCGCCACCGAGATTCAGCGCCGTACGGAAACGATGCGAGCCGAGGCCATGCCGCTGCCGCAGAACCGGCCTTCGAGCTACCTGCAACTGAACCAGCTGCGCATGGCCGAGCGCGCCTTCGAGCTGAGCTGGACCAAGCTGGAGACCGAGAGCGGCCTGGTGGGGAGCAGCATCGCCGCGTCGGGCGTGCGCAGCCGTACCGGCGCATCCATCGTGGGTGTGATGCGCGACGGAGAACTCCTGGCGAGCCCCAAGCCGAGCTATGAACTCTGCGCCGGAGATCTGATCGCGGTGATCGGTGACGACGCGGCGCACGCGGCGTTTCGTGAGTTGGTGGCCGCTGAGGTAGCGCAATCCCCGAGCTGACGTCTCCGGATGCGTGGGCAATGAGCCGATGGTGGGCTCTGTCTAGCGCTCGAGGGCGCAGCGGAAGCCGAGCTGATCGCGTTGAAACCCTGGCGCCTTGCCGTAGCGAAACTTGAGCGCGTCAGCCCGCGTTCCCCTGTGGGCGCCTCCACGGACGACGTGGTGGACACCGCTCGTGGGCCCGGGCGGATCCTGGACTGGGGAGCGCACGAAGTAGGTGTTGGCGAACCAATCGCTGACCCACTCTTGCTGATCGAGTTCGAGCTCGGGTGAGGCGCAAGCTCGCTCCCATTGCGCCTCGGTTGGAAGCGCCTTGCCCACGTACTCGCAGTAGTCGTGAGCTTGATTCCATGTGACCCGTGCGACTGGCTCGGAGGGATCTGGGTGCTCGAAGCTCTCGTATGCGGCCGGTGAGCAAGCCTTCGCTGCTGTGCAGTTGCGATACTCACCCACGCTGACCAGACGCGCGTCGATCGAATAGGCCGAGAGCCGCACCCGGTGCATGGGCTGGTTCTCTTCGCTGCAGCTGAACTCCCCCGAAGGCATCGACAGCAAGGACTGGTTGGTGCAGCCCATGGCGAACTCACCCTCCGGCACCGCAAGCATCCCGGCGTGAGCCGAGTCGCGTCCGATGGCCGCAGGTTTCGGCAGCCCCGACGCGGGCTCGAAGATCTCCAGGGACTGCACGATCCCGTCGAGGTTCCGCCGTTGCGACTCGAGGGCCAGGATGATCACGTGCTCTTTGGTGTAGCAGGTCAGTATCCGGTGGGGACTCCGCTGGTACTCTACGCAATCAGCGGACCCTACGTTATATTGCCGCGCGGAAGCGACTGGCTCGCCGTCCTTCTGGGGTCTCGCTTCCAGGGTCTTGAACAGGGATCCGGGATCTGCTGGCCTGAAGGATTTGCGCTTGACGCAGTACGCTTTGGCTTCGAGGTCCTCCACGGGCTCCAACAGGATCCCATCCACCCACAGATCGTTCAACGCTTGATAGACGCGCTTCCCGGGTAGTGCCACGCGGAAGCCGCACGCGAGCGACTCGTGGCGCTGGGGAGGCCCAGGCTCGGGCAGCGGAGGTGGGCCCGCGTCCTGGAGCACCGTCGCCGATGGCGCTGCCGGGAGCACCTCCGGCAGCATGACGCGGACAGGAACGGCACTGGACTCGTACTTGCCGTCCCCCAGCGCGCCATCTTCGCCGCTGCCCCAGCAGTACACCTCTCCCGCACGGGTGAGCGCGCAGGTGTGACTGTCGCCGAGGGAGAAGTCCGCGACCTCCGGGAGTTGTTTGACCCGCACGGGTTCGAAGCGATTCTCCGACGTCGCGTCACCCAGCTGACCATCGGAGTTGTTTCCCCAGCAGTAGAGTCGTCGGTCCTTGGTCAGCGCGCAGGTCGAGGCTGCATGGGCGGCCAGCCCGATCACCTCACTGAGGCCCGGAACCCGGGTGGGCGTGGCCTGACGGCGGCGCTTGCCCTCCCCATCGAGAGCGTCGCCGATCCCCAGTTGCCCCTCGTCGCCGCGTCCCCAGCACCAGACGGAGCCTTCGTCACGCAAGACGCAGGAGTGAAAGTAGCCGGAGACGAGGTCTCTCACGTGGTCCAGTCCCTCGACCAGGGCGGGAGCTTGGGGTTGGTTCGCCGAGCTGGGTTCCTTCCCGAGTTGTCCGAAGTTGTTCAGGCCCCAGCACTCGACCTGATGATCGTCACGCAGCACGCAGCCATGTCGGCCACCGATAGCGACGGTGATGAGCGGCTGATCGAAGGGCAGCGCACGCGGGTAGGATCGCTGACCCGATACCGTCCGAGAAGCGTCTGTCTCCCCCGGAGTGAGACGGGCGCTGACGTTCTCCCCCCAGCACGTCGCGACCCCACTCAAGATCGAGCACGCCGTGGATTCGCTGGTGACGATGCGCCCACCCTCGGGCACCGCGGTGAAATCGTCGAAGAACGACGGCGAACTGCGGAAGCCGCCCCAGCACTCCCACTCCCCCTTGATGTCCTGCGCGCACGTCGTGACGCCCGTGACGAGCAGCTGCCGAGCGGTGGTGTCCGGGACGAGTGCAGGCGTCTCCCGAAACTGATGCCTGGGTGGAGTTTCCACGCCCAGGCTGTTCAGCCGATTGCTGCCCCAGCAGTAGACGCTGCCGTCCTGGCGTCGGACGCACGTATGGCCTGCGCCGACGCGTAGCTCGGCGACGCCGGTGAAGGCGACGGGGCGCTCGGCCGCGTCGTCGCACTGAGAGTAGAGTGCTGCCAGCGCGAGCAGCGAGAGCGAAGTGGTGACCAGCAGGTTGAGCCGGTGGCGCTGCGAGGAGTCGGCCATGGCGGCCGAGGGTACTCTGCGACCGCCAGGCAGCAAGCACCCTGTGAGGGCG
>JAUILJ010000559.1 GCA_030433055.1 Polyangia bacterium | reverse complement strand
GCCGATGTCCTGGAGGAGCCCACCGAGGCGCACACCTATCGGGTCGTGGTGCTTCGCGACGGTGAGATCGAAGGCACCCGTGAACGCGTGACCCTCGAGCTGTCCCAGGGCTTGATCGTCGGCAGCGTGTTGTTCTCCGGGGCCGATCCCACAGGCTGATCGCCGACACCGTCGAGGCCCCAAAGTCCGGCGGGCCCGTGCCCTGCCAATGGCACGGGCCCCTCCGTGTTCAGACCGCGCGCTGCTTCAGCGCTTCGCTCAGGTGCTGCGGTACATCCGCGTAGCGCTCGAGGTGCATGCTGAAGCTGCCTCGGCCCTGGCTCAAAGAGCGCAAGGCCCCGGCATAGCCAAAGAGCTCCGAGAGAGGCGCTTCAGCGACCACGCTGCGCACGCCGCTCTTTTCTCCCAGCTCGAGGACCTGACCGCGTCGCCTGCCGAGGTCGCCGATCACATCGCCCAGGTGGCTGGCTGGCACCAACACCTCGACGCGCATGACTGGCTCGCGCAGCACAGGCCCAGCCAGACTCGCTGCTTCGCGAAACGCTCGCTGGGCAGCCAGCCGAAACGCGAAATCGTTCGAGTCATTGCTGTGGCTCGAGCCATCGACGAGCACCACGCGGGCGTCTTCGATGGGGTAGCCGAGCAACGGGCCTGATGTCATCGCCGTCTCCACGCCAGCTCGCACCGCGGGCACGTACTGGCTAGGCACGACGCCACCCCGAGTTTGATCCTCGAAGTCGAGGCCGACCCCGGCTGGCGCTGGGCCTACCAGCAGAGCGACATGCGCATACTGGCCTGGGCCACCGGTCTGTTTGGAAAGCTTGAACTCATGACGCACCTCCCTACTCAGGGCTTCGCGGTAGGCCACGCGGGGTGGACCCACCTTGACTTCCGTGCGGTATCTATCCCGAAGCCGCTCGACGGCGACCTCGATGTGCAGCTCGCCGAGACCGGCGAGCAGGGTTTGACCCGTCTCCGGGTCGCTCTCGAGACGCAGCGCGGGATCTTCCGCGATGAGCCGACCAAGAGCCGTCGCGAGGCGCTCGACGTCCTCACGCTTGCGTGGCGACAGAGCCACTCGCACCACAGGCTCCGGCAGCCTTGGCCTCGGCAGCTCGATGGGCGAGTCGAGGCTCGAGACACTGTCTCCAGGCTCGAGCTCCAAGCCACCGATGCCGATGATGTCGCCGGCTTCAGCGACGTCCAAGGCAGAGTGGCGATCGGCGAACACACGCACCAGGCGGCCCACTCGAGCGCCGCGCGAGGCGTGCGAAGTCCACACTCGCTCCCCACTGCGCACTCGCCCAGCGTAGAGCCGCACCAGCGCCAGTTGCCCGAAGCCATCATGAAGGCGCTTGAGCACCAAGGCCGCGAGAGGCTCACAGCTCGATCGCTCGCGCGTAACGGCTGCCTGGCTCCGCGGATCGTTTCCGGTCAGCGCTGGGCGCTCACTCGGCGCCGGCAGGTAGGCGACGACCGCGTCCAAGAGCTGGGTCACCCCGGTGTTCTTGTACGCTGCTCCGCCGAGCACCGGCACGACACCGCGAGAGAGTGTCGCAGCGCGCAGTGCGCGCAGCAGCACTCCAGCCACCACGGGCGCTTCCTCGAGGTAAAGCCTCGCGACCTCATCATCGAAGTCTGCCAGGATCTCGATGGCTCGCGTCCGAAGCTTCTCCGCTCGACAGCGGAGCCGATCATCCACGACCGCTGGCTCCAACGACCAGCGGCCTCGAAGCACGTCGTACAGTCCGACGACACCCGAAGCGTCGAGCACCGGCCACATGATGACGAGTGGCAGAACGTCGAAGTGCTGCTCGAGCTCGGATACGGCGCGCTCGAAGTTGGCGCCAGCGCGGTCCAGCTTGTTGACGAAGCAAAGCCGCGGGAGCGCATAGCGATCGGCCTGGCGCCACACGTTCTCCGTTTGCGGCTCGACACCGGCAACGCCATCAAGCACGACGACCGTCGCATCCAGGACGCGCAGACTCAGCTCGACCTCCGCGCCGAAGTCGACGTGGCCTGGCGTGTCCACCAGCTGTAGCCGGTGGTCCTGCCAGACGCACGTCACACTCGCTGCGTCGATGGTGATGCCCTTCCGGCGCTCGATCGGGTCCGAGTCAGTGACCGTATTTCCGTCGTGCACCTCTCCCATCCGGTGCAAGAGGCCCGCATGAAATAGGATGCGCTCGGTGAGCGTGGTCTTGCCCGCGTCTACGTGGGCAACGATGCCGAAGTTCCGAATCCGATCCGTGGTCGAGGTTTGCTGAAATAGAGTGTTGGTGCGAGTCATGTCCGACTCCAATGAGTTAATTCCGCATAGCAATTCATTCGGAAGACAAAGCTCCGCCAGCGTCGAACCGCGGTCGGTCGACGAGCATGACGAGGCACGGGGAGCCGATGCTCGCCCGCTGTCCTCCATGAGCAAGGATCCGCGCGGAGCGACCCGTCGGTTCGAGCTAGATCTAGCTACAGAGCGACACGGGAGGCTGCGCGGCTACAGCGATACTGGCCACACGCAGAGGCTGGCGTAGCTGGGACGACGGCACACCAGTGCGCCTCCAAGCCTGCTCAACCCTCCGAACAACGGACGCACGCGAGCCAGACCACGGAGGTGGCTGACGACGCTGACGGTTGTTGGGACGTGGACCATGATTGCCTGCATTTTCCGCCGTACGGCGAGCGCACGGGTACTTCGCGCTGGAGTGTGGGGCAAACCCAGCTCGAACGCAAGACCCCAGCGCCGATCCGTCGGGTCAGAGGCTCAGAACAGGAAGGTCGTGCGACCCTGAACCAGCACGCTGCGGGCGGCCTGGCCGTTTTCGTCTTCCAGTGCATCCCCGGGGAACAGGATTGCGCTCTCGAGATCGAAGTAAAAATGCTCTTCGTATCTCCACTGGAAGCGACCGTCCAGTTCCACGCCGTAGAAGTTGCCCGGCTTGCCCCCGTGATAGTTCACCAGGTCATCCTCGATGGAGACACCATCACGGAAACGGAGCGACGTGATCGGGTCAACCAGACCATCGGGCGCCCACGCCATCAACACACCACCGCGGAACAACAAGTTGTCCTTCGGCTTGAGATCGAACTGGGGGAAGATCGCCAGAGCGTTGGTGAACGAGCCTTCGGTGTCCGTGCGCTCGCTGGGGAACGTGTCAGCGCCGAGGCGCTGCAGCAGCTCCACGCCCGCGGCTGCGGTGCGGGCGCTCTCGAAGGCCAGGACGCGTTCGAACATCAACAGCCCCACGTTGGTGTCCTCGGAGAACAACATCTGGGTCAGATCGGTGCCCGGGTTGGGATCGCGATCTCCCGACGCGTAGTCCACCTCCAGGTATCCCGCCCACTTGGGCTCATCCCAGCGCGCGACTGCGCGACCGCCCCACTGGCTCACCCGCTGCCGAATGATCGGATCGCTGTTGATCAGCGCCAGCGCTTCGCTCACCTCACGGGTGCGCCCCAGGATGCCATTGCCCTCGAAGCCGACGGTGAACTTGTCGACGTTGAAGATGGTGCGCAGACCGATCACGTTGATGTTCGTGTCGTACTGGCTACTCCAGCGGTGGGCGTAGTTGGCTTGCACCTCGAGGGACTGGCGCTGAGTCGGCTCGGGCTTGAGCATGCGCACCACGAAGCCGAGGCTGTGGTAGTCGTCTCCAAACAGCTGAGGGTCGTGGCCTACGACGCGGTCGTAGAAGGTGATGAAGAACAACCCCCGATCGCGGCTGCGATCGCGCTGGTCCTCGGGCTTGAAGCCCTCCAGAGGCTTCGTGGCGAAGAGCACGCGATCGGTGTAGTCACCACGGTTCGCGTAACCGAAGCGGTTGGCGAAGCTGCGCCCGCTGTTGACCAAGACGTTGGCGCCGTCGCTGGTTGGTTGGCGGCCGATACGCAGGAGACCGATCGGAAGGTTGAGTTCTCCATACGCGTGACGCACGAACACGGCGTCGTTGGGCTGAAGCACGTAGCCGTAGTTGTCCGGGTCGAGCTGATCGTCTCCCCCACGGAAACCCACGCCGACCTTGGCGTTGTTTGGGTTGGAGGCGGCCACCGTGGAACCAGTCACCGTGCTCGGGCTACCTCCAAACGTACCGTTGTCGCCCCAGAGCGTGCCGTCGAGGACGTCCATCGACAGCACGAAGCGCACCTTCTCCTTGTAGTCGACGTTCGCATCGAGCCTCGTCCGATGCTCCGCCCACGTCGCGCGGCGGCTCTTCGTACCCGACAGGTCTATCGGGTTGATGTACAGACCGACCGCGCGGTACTCGGCGCCGAGCTTCAGCCCGTAGTCGCCGAACTCCGTTCGCTCCTGATCCGCGCGTGGATCTGGGTCGGACCACGGCTCCGTGGCTTGGGCCGCACCTGTCCACGTCAATGCTGCGACCACCAACCCCGCGTAAAGTCTGCGCATCGTGAGCGACGGTACTTGAACTGTTGGTTTCGTTGAAGCTGCAACGGCCGACGGTTCGAAGTTTTTGTCACCAGGTGCCAGCCGGTGCTCCTCTCCCCCAAGAAAGAAGCAAGGTGAGCGGCGTCGCACCCTGCAATTTGCCTAGGATCGCGTCGGTGACCAGGCGACGTGGAGGGGGAAGGCGCAGCTCGCAGCGTTCGAATGGTCGCTCGTGGTGGGACGGCTCACGGCAACGACGCGTTGCGCCGCAGCGCTCGGAGACGAGTGGGTCGACTCTGGATGAGTAGGCTATAGAGACTGCCCTCACCCCCTGTGATGCCCTGATGAGTTCTTCTGAATCTGCGCCCGCCTCTCCAAGCGAGGCTGAACCCGCTCCGGTTGAGCCGCGGTTTCAGAACGCTGCCAAGCCGTGGTGGCGCAAAGCGCTGCCCTTCGTGCTGGCGCTGGTGCTGCTCGTGTGGGTGCTGCACCGGTCGGGCTGGCAGCAGATGAAAGGGGCCCTCGGGCAGACCAACTTCATCCTGTTCTTCCTGTTTTCGTGGGCGATGCAGATCCTCAGCCTGCTCGCTGACAGCTACGCGACGACCTACGTCTACCGCAAGACGGTGTGCCCAATCCGTTTCCGCGAGATGGTCGTGATCCGCGGGGCAAGCTACTTGCCCTCGATGCTGAACCACAACCTGGGACAGGCCTGGCTGACGTATTTCATCTCCAAGCGCTACTCAGCGCCCCTGTGGCGAGTGGCGGGCGCCACCTTGTTGGTCTACGGCACCAACCTCGCAGGCTTGCTGATCTTGTGCGCGCTGGCGCTGCCATTCAACGGCGATCGCGTGCCCTGGCTGGCGCCCGTGGTCGGCATCGCGACCCTGGGCGGCCTCGGCTACTTCGCGATCCTGAAGTGGGGCGCGCGCCTTCTCGGCCGCTGGCAGGCGACTGCCCCGCTGGTCGAGATCGGCGTCAGCGGGCACCTGAAAGCCATTGCCGTACGGATACCACATGTCGCCGCGCTGTACCTCAGCACCTGGCTCGTCTTCTCGTTCTTTGGCGTGTCGATCCCACCCGGCGCGGCGCTCGCGTACGTCCCGGTGCTCATGATGGTCGCCGCGCTGCCGCTGACTCCCGGCGCGATTGGCACCCGCGACGCGGTGGCCGTGGAGCTACTGGCGAGCTTCGCTACGGGTGAGCACGGAGTCTCCGCCATCGCCGCGACCACGCTGAGCTGGTTCGTGATGCTCAACATCGGTGCCGCGCTGCTCTCTCCACCGCTCATGCGACGGGCGAGTCAGCTACTCGAGTCGCGGACCGAGCTGCGACCCGACTGACGTGGCTGGCACAAGAGTGGCACAACATCAGCCACGGAGCCGGCCCTCTTCCGCCCGAGTATTTCGGGGGTGAGGAACGCC
>JAUILJ010000558.1 GCA_030433055.1 Polyangia bacterium | reverse complement strand
GCAGCGCGTTATGCGTCCATGGCGTTCGCCGATCCGATGTGCTCAATCAGGGCGACGCGCTCAGTCAGACGCGACGCGGCACCACACGCGCAAGATGACTGTGCCCTTCTCGGTCCATGGCGTGACATCCACACGCTCGATGTCGTCGGGGCCGTCCACAGGAAGGCGATGCATGAGCTTTTCCGCAACGAAATCTTTTCGACTGCGCATCGAGGACAAGCGCCCCGCATCGTTCGCCCTGACCACGAACGTGACCATCTCGAACACCTCGAGCTTCTGAGCGATACGAGGCGCGCTCGGCGGACCGCGTCGCGGCGGCTCGGAGATACGCAGGCCCCGTCCCAGCGCGTCGGCCACCGCCTCTCGCTCCAGATCTTCCATCGTACTGCGGCCGATGGGTGCCTCGCTGATGGTGATCACTTCTGGGGATGAGCCGTCCCTGCGGGGCCGGTCTTCGAAGCTCATCGTCGTCATCTTTGGACGCACTGAGCTCCGAGCTTCCTCGCCCTCGTCTGCCTGCCAGCCGCGGTCGCGTGCGATCTGAGCTGCCTCGCGCTGCACTTCTTCGGCGATCGCGGCGAGTGTTTCATGGCCCGCGGTGCTCTGCCCGATTTCGATTTCGGGCATCGACTCGAAGCGAGCGGGAGCGGTCTGCATCAGCTCCGAGGCGATCGCGGCGAGGGTCTCACGACCGGCAGGTCCATGGGTGACCCGGATCTCCGGACCTGACACCAACGGACGCCGCGGAGGATTGGCACTTTTACTTCGGCGACGACGAGCCACTAGTGCGGAGTGTACCGCGGGTACGGGTGCGGAAGCGAGCGCTCGCCAAGCTCTGCATTCGCTTCCTGAACTCGGTTCGTGAGCTCGGTTGCTCAGCTCGGTTGCTCAGTTCGGATCTGCAGCTCGGTTTGTTGACGGCGCTCCTCCCCCCTCGCTCTCCGCCATCCCGCTTCGAAATGCGTCACTCGGTGCGCTCGAGGCACCTCATTGGCTGTTTCCACGCGCTTTTCTCTGTGCGGGGACCGGCGTCCGAGGTCTCGACGCAAATGCCACACATCCAGCCCAAATCGGCTGAATTACCTCTCCGCGCTGCGCAGAGTGGGGGTTCATCGGCGTCGGCGTTGCGCGCCGATCTGCGCGCTTGGGGCGTCGTGTAGGGAGGGGTGGGGGTGAGGGAGCTACCTCAGAACACCTGCCCGCCCTGGTTGGTTCAATGCAGTCTGCCCACTGAGATAGCGGTCGATGGCCTGCGCCGCGCGGCGCCCATCGGCGATGGCCCACACCACCAAGCTCTGGCCGCGCTGCATGTCACCGGCGGAGAACACGCCGCGCACGTTGGTCATCATCTGCCCGTCGACCTGCACGTTTCCCCGCTGGTTGAGCTCCAGTCCGAGCTGCTCGAGGATGCCTCCGTGCTCGGGGTGTACGAATCCCATGGCGAGCAGCACCAAGTCTGCCTTCACCTCGAACTCGGAGCCGGCTACGCGCTCGAAGCGGCCGTTCTGGAACTCGACGCGTACGCCAGCGAGCGCCTTCACGTTGCCCTGTTCGTCACCCACGAAGGCCTCTGTCGACACACTCCAGTCGCGCTCGCCGCCTTCTTCGTGGGAGCTACTCGTCCTGAGCTTGAGCGGCCACAGTGGCCATGGTGTGCTGCTGGCGGGCTCGTTCGGTGGGCGCGGCATGATCTCGAAGCTGGTGACACTCGCGGCGCCCTGACGATGCGATGTGCCGATGCAGTCAGAGCCCGTGTCACCCCCGCCCAGCACCACGACGTGTTTCCCTGTGGCAAGAATCTCGGGGCCCTGTACCTCGAGCCCAGCGACCCTTCGGTTCTGCTGCTCGAGGAACTCCATCGCAAAGTGCACGCCGCCGAGCTGGCGCCCGTCGACCGGGAGGTCGCGAGGCTGCCGTGAGCCGTGGCACAGGCAGATGGCGTCGAACTCCGCACGCAGCTGCTCTCCGGTGACGTCGTAGCCGACATTCACTCCCGTCTTGAACGTGACGCCCTCTGCGGCCATCTGGTCCACCCGGCGCTGCACGAGCCACTTCTCGAGCTTGAAATCCGGGATCCCGTAGGTGAGCAGACCACCCAGGCGATCATCGCGCTCGAACAGGGTGACGTCGTGACCGGCCCGCGCGAGCTGCTGCGCGGCCGCGAGCCCCGCGGGGCCAGAGCCGACCACCGCGACCTTCTTCCCTGTGCGATGGCTGGCCGGCTCGGGGCGAACGAGCTCTTCGTTCCAGGCGCGATCCGCGATCGAGCGCTCGATCAGCTTGATGCTGACCGGGTCGTCGTTGATGCCGAGGACACACGCCGCCTCGCAAGGCGCGGGGCATACCCGACCCGTGAACTCCGGGAAGTTGTTCGTCGCGTGCAGCGCCGCGATCGCGCGCTCCGGGTCGTTCGTGTAGACGTGGTCGTTCCAGTCGGGGATGAGATTTCCCAGCGGACAGCCGGTGTTGCAGAACGGCACGCCGCAGTCCATGCAGCGCGCTGCCTGCTGTTGCAGATCTTGGCCAACTACCGGCAGCTCGAACTCGCGGTAGTCCTTGACGCGGTCGCCCACTGGGCGCTTGTCGGCGGCCTGCCGCCGGTACTCCATGAAACCGGTTACCTTGCCCATGGTTCAGTCCACCTCTGCGCTGCGCGGTCCGCCAACGATCGCTTCGGGTTGTGGCTCGTATTCTGGAGGGATGCTGTTGCTCTGAGCCTCCGCTGTGCGCTTCTCTTCTTGCTCGGCCAGCACCCGCTTGTATTCCAGGGGGAAAACCTTGATGAATCGACTCATGGTTGTTTCCCAGGTGGCGAGGAGGTTCCGCGCCTTGGTCGACTGGGTCTGCAGTTGGTGACGCTCGAGCAACTCTGCGAGGAGCGACGAGTCCTCCATGCTGAGCGCTTCGAGGCTGACCAGCTCGCGGTTGCAGCGGTCCGAGAAGTGGCCGTCTTCGTCGTAGACGTAGGCGAGGCCGCCGCTCATACCTGCACCGAAGTTTCGGCCGGTCGCTCCAAGCACAACGACGAGGCCGCCGGTCATGTACTCGCAGCCGTGGTCTCCCACGCCCTCCACCACCGCCGTGGCGCCGCTGTTGCGCACGGCGAAGCGCTCCCCAGCGCGGCCGCAGAAGAACGCGGCGCCGCCGGTAGCACCGTACAGCGCAGTGTTGCCGACGATCACATTCTCATCCGCGCGGAAGCTGCTTCCGCCAGGCGGCCGCACGCTCAGGATACCGCCTGCGAGGCCCTTGCCCGTGTAGTCGTTGGCGTCGCCCTCGAGGTGCATCTCCATGCCCTGCACCGCGAAGGCGCCGAAGCTCTGGCCCGCCGAGCCCGAGAAGTTCAGCACGATGCAGCCCGGAGGGAGCCCGTCGCTGCCGTAGCGCCGCGCCACTTCCCCTGCCAGCATGCTGCCAACGGTGCGGTGCACGTTGCGGATGGGCAGCTCGATGCGCACGGCTTCCTTGCGCTCAAGCGCTGGCTCACACATCGGTATGAACGTGTGGTCGTAGGCTCTCTCCAGGCCGTGGTCCTGCTCGGTAGCCTTGGAGAGGGCGATCCCTGGCTTCGGACTGGCGGGCCTGAGCACATCGGAGAAGTCGATGCGCGAGGCCTTCCAGTGCTGCGATACGTCCCGAGTTCGCAGGCAGTCGACCCGACCAACCATCTCGTCCAGCTTGCGGAAGCCGAGGCTCGCCATGTGGGCGCGCAGCTCCTCAGCGACGAAGAACATGAAGTTGATCACGTGCTCCGGCTGCCCCGTGAACTTCTTCCTGAGCTCCGGGTCCTGGGTCGCGATACCCACGGGGCAGGTATTCAGGTGGCACTTGCGCATCATGATGCAGCCCGAAGCGACGAGCGGTGCCGTCGCGAAGCCGAACTCTTCGGCGCCCAAGAGCGCGGCGATGGCGACATCGCGGCCGGTGCGGAGCTGTCCGTCGGCTTGAAGGATGACCCGGCCGCGTAGGTCGTTCTTGACCAACACCTGCTGCGTTTCCGCAAGGCCAAGCTCCCAGGGGACGCCAGCGTGCTTGATCGAGGTCAGCGGCGAGGCGCCGGTACCACCGTCGTGTCCGGAGATCAGGATCACGTCAGCATGGGCCTTGGCGACGCCCGCAGCGACGGTCCCGACCCCCGCCTCGGCCACCAGCTTCACGCTGATACGCGCCTTGGGGTTGACCATCTTCAGGTCGAAGATCAGCTGCGCGAGATCTTCGATCGAGTAGATGTCGTGATGGGGGGGAGGGGAAATGAGTGAGACGCCGGGCGTCGAGAAGCGGGTCTTCGCGATGATCGCGTCCACCTTGTGGCCAGGCAGCTGCCCGCCTTCGCCGGGCTTCGCGCCCTGGGCGATCTTGATCTGAAGCTCGTCGGCGCTGACCATGTAGTGGGTCGTCACGCCGAAGCGGCCCGAGGCGACTTGCTTGATGGCGCTGCGGCGCTCGTCGCTGAAGCGTTCTGGCTTCTCGCCGCCTTCGCCCGTGTTGCTCTTGCCCCCGATGCGGTTCATCGCGATCGCGAGGTTCTCGTGGGCCTCGGCGCTGATGGACCCGAAGCTCATCGCGCCCGTGGCGAAGCGCTTCACCAGCTCAGCGGCGGGCTCCACCTCCGAGATGTCCACCGGTTTGCCTTGCGGATTCAGCTCCCACATCCCGCGCAGCGTGATCAAGCCTTCGCTCTGTTTGTTGATCAGGTCGGAGTACTCCTGAAAGCTCTTCGCGTCCTCCTGGCGCACGGCGCGCTGCAAGGAAGCGATGGTGCGCGGGCTCCAGAGGTGCCGCTCGGATTGAGCTCGATAGTGGTACTGTCCACCGATCGACAGCTGCGAGACGCCGCCGTCTCGGCGGGGAAACGCGCGCTGATGGCGCAGCCAAGACTCCCTGGCGATGACTCCGAGGTCGATGCCGCTGATGCGGCTCGCGGTGCCCGTGAAGTAGCGGTCGATCACTTCCTCGTTCAGGCCGAGCGCCTCGAAGATCTGCGCGCCCTGATAGCTCTGCAGGGTGCTGATCCCCATCTTGCTCATGACCTTGAGCAAGCCCTTGCAGACGGCCTTGATGTACTTCTGCTTGGCGACGGTTGGATCGGTGAGACCCGGGATTTGACCATCGCGACACAGCTGCTCGATGGTCTCCATGGCCAGGTATGGGTTCACGCCGCCGGCTCCATAGCCCGCGAGCAGCGCGAAGTGGTTCACTTCTCGAGCTTCTCCCGTTTCCACGAGGATGCCCACCTTGACTCGCGTGCCGTTGCGGGTGAGGTGGTGGTGCACCGCTCCCGTGGCGAGCAAGCTGGGGATGGGAGCCATGTGGGGGGTGGTCCCGCGGTCGCTCAGAATGATCAGGCTGTGCCCATTCAGTACTGCGACGGAGGCTTGGCGGCACAGCTCGTCGAGCGAAGCCTTGAGCCCCGCACCGCCCTCATCGACGGGGTACAGCATGGGCAGGGTCGCCGGCATGCGCAGCTGGATCATGTGCGTGTGCCGCAGCTTGACCATGTCCTCATTGGTCAGCACCGGGTGGGGGAGCTCGAGCATCTGAGCTTGATCGGGCAGCTCGAAGAGCAGGTTGCCCTCACCCCCGATGTAGCTCTTGAGGCTCATGACCAGTTCCTCGCGGATCGGATCGATCGCGGGGTTCGTCACCTGAGCGAAGTGCTGCTTGAAATAGTTGAAGACGGGCTGTGGTTCGTCGCTGAGCACCGCGAGCGGGGTGTCCGTGCCCATCGACCCGATGGCTTCCGCGCCGGTCTTCGCCATCGGGGCGATGAGCATGCGCAGGTCCTCTTGGGTGTAGCCAAACGCCTGCTGACGCTC
>JAUILJ010000557.1 GCA_030433055.1 Polyangia bacterium | reverse complement strand
CGAGGCTCAGGGGTCAACGGATCCCCGGGTGCGCTCCATGGCTTGGTACCGTGCGGCATCGCTTGAGCGGGACCGCCTCGGTGATCAAGACAAGGCCATCGGCGATCTGGAGCGCGCGAGCCACGAAGCGCCCGACGACGTGATGATCTTGGAGCAGCTCGCCAAGGGCTACGATCTGGCCGGCAAGCACGCCGAGCGCGTCGCTGTCCTCGAGCGCCTGGTCAAGCACACCCGCGACCGCGCCAGCCGTGTGGTGCTGCTACACCGCGTGGGTCAGCTCGTTGAAGAGCGCCTGAGTGACGATGCTGGGGCACAGGTCTGGTACAAGCGCGCCCTCGACGAAGACCCCACTCATGCGCCCACGCTGGCCGCGCTGGGCAGTTCCTACACCCGGCGCAAGGAGTGGGAGGCCCTGATCGCCATGCATCTGGCGGAGGCTGAGGCAACCAAAGAAACCGCACGCAAAGCTCAGGCTCACGCACGAGTGGCCGAGGTCTTCGAGGTGCAGCGCTCGAACCAGGCCGAGGCCGAGAAGCACTTTGGCCGCGCGCTGTCCCTCGACCCGAAGCACCCCGGCGCCTTCAAGGCGCTCGCGCGGCTGTTTGGTCAGGCCGGCAAGCACCGCGAGCTGCTCGAACTCTACGAACGCGGCCTCGAGACGACTGCCGACGCTGACACCAAGATCGAATACCTGTTCCGCATGGGCCGGCTCCACGAAGATGAGCTTGATTCCCCGGGGCACGCGGTCGCCACCTACAAGCGCGTCCTCGATATCGACTCGAAGCATTTGGGAGCCATTCACGCCTGGCAGCGCGCGGCGGAGCGGGCAGGGCGCTGGAAGGAGCTGGTGAGTGGCCTCGAGGCGGAGGCGGAGCGCACCACGGACAAGACCCAGGTCGTCCCGCTCCTGCACCGCGCCGGTGAAGTGATGGAGTACCACGTGCGCGACGACGAGGGCGCGCTCGAGCGTTACCGCAAGGTACTGGACAAGGACCGCGGCTTCCTGCCCAACCTGGCTAGCATGGGCCGTGTCTATTTTCGCCTTGGCCGCTGGGAAGACCTGGTCAAGACCTACGAACTCGAGCTCGCGATCCTACCCAAGGGGACCGAGTCTGCGGCGCTGCTGCACAAGATCGGCGAGATCACGGAGGAGCGGATCGGGAGTGAGACCGGCGCGATCAAGTACTACCGTCAAGCCATCGAGCACGACGCCTTCTACACGCCGGCGCTCCAGGCGCTCGGGCGCAAGTACGCCGAGCGTGGGGAGTGGGCGGAGTACGTCAAGCTGCTCGAGCTCGAGCTGACGGCGTGCAAGGAGGACGAACCGAAAGCCCGTATCGCGCTTGCTGTGGGAGAGGTGCACGAGAACCGCCTCAACCAACCTGACCGGGCCCTCGCTGCCTACGAGACTGCTATCACCGCGATGCCTGACTTCCGCCCCGCGCTGGATGGGCGCGTGCGTATCCTCGCGGCTCAGGGACAGCACAAGCGGCTGGTGGATGAGCTGGAGCGCCAAGCCGCCGAGACCCGCGACCCGCTCCTCGCCGTGGGGGCACTGGCCGCAGCAGGCGAGATCCTGCGGGACGACCTCAACGAGCCAATCCGGGCCGTGAAGTGCTTCGAAGGAGCGATTGAGCGAGATCCTTCGCACCTGCCGGCGCTGCTGTCGTTGTGTGGGCTGTACGAGAAGTTGGGCACTTGGGACCGGCTCGGCGTCACCTACGCCACGCTGTCGCGCGTCCTCAGCCACCCTGGCGCACGCGTGGCAGCGCTGCGGGATTTGGCGCGCCTGCAGTCTGCGAAGCAGAGCGGTGGCGATCCGAAGCACACGTACATCTCCATCCTTCACGTCGATCCCAAGGATCCCTTCGCGCTGTCAGCGCTGGAATTTGCGGCCCTCGAGGAGGGTGACCAGTCCCTGCTGACACAGGTGGACGCGCGGCTTGGCGCGGCGCTCGACGACCCGAACCTCGCGTCGGCCCACCGCACGCGGCTGGGTGAATGCCTCGAACAATCGGGTGATCAGGCCGCGTTGTCCACCTACCGCACGGCGCTCGATGGGGACCCTGACAATTACCGTGCGGCAAAGGGCTTCGGTCGCCTCGCCGAGAGATCAGGAGATCGAGCGCTGTTGCGCGAGGCGGCTGAGTACGAACTCAACGTCTCGCGAGACCTGGACCGAGGCGCGGATTTGCTGGTGCTAGCCGCCAAGGCTGAGCGCGAGCGGGGTGATCTGAGCGCCGCGGCGAAGGACCTCACCCAGGCGCTGGAGGTCAACCCGGATCACCAAGGTGCCGCCGAGGGGCTGGTGGAGACGCTGCTGCTTCAGGACAAGGTGGACGAACTCTACGACGCGCTGGTTCACGCCGCGAATTCGGCGCGCCTTCAGGCCCGCCACGCCGCGCTCTGGAACGCCATCGCGGATCTGCTCGCGGAGCAGAAGCAAGACCTGCCCGCTGCGCTGGCGGCGCTCAACCGCGTGCTCGGTGACGAGCCGGATAGTCCCGCCACCTTGATCAAGCTGGCGGAGCTCTATTGTCGCGACGGTCAGTGGGCGGAGACCGTGGATCGGCTGACCCGCGCCATCCAAATGAAGCCGGATGACAAGCTGCTCAGCCGTGCCCAGCTGCTCCACGCGCAGGTGTTGTCAGAGCACCTGGGAGATGACAGCCGCGCCCTCGGCTCGGTGCTCGCCGTGATCGAACGTGAGCCGGAGAGCCGCGAGGCACTCCAGTGTTTGATCGGCATTCAACGTCGGCGCCGAGATCTGGACGCGGCCTACAGCAGCGCCAAACAGCTCGTGATGGTGTCGGGTACGAAGGCTGAGCGCGCCGAGTCATACCAACTCCTTGCGGAACTGGAGGGTGAGCGGGGTCATCCAGACGCTGCGGCGCGCGCGCTCGCCGATGCGGTGGCACTGGTCGGGATGAGTGCGGTCCCCGATCTGGAGCGCCATGCCCAGGCGCTCGAGGGAAGCGCGAAGGCGCAGGTTCTCGAGCGGGAGGCCGAGGCGCTGGTCCAGTATGCTGCCAATCACCAGCTCAGCTCAGAGGACCGCGTGGCCCTCGAGCTGAAGGTGGCTGACGTGCTCGCCGAGGGTTTGGGGCAACCGGACCGCGCCCTGGCGGGTTTGCAGAAGGCGGCCGCGGCGTTCCCCGATGACCGGGGCCTGCGCCACGCCTTGGCGCGCCGTTTGCGCTCGGCGGGGCACCACGCCCAGGCGGCGGACGAGTTACGCAAGCTGCTCACGGTCGATGTCGATGGTGCCGAGTACTGGCGCGAGCTGGCGGAGACCCTGGGTACGATGGGGCGCGCGAGAGAGCGCAATCTCTCCCTCGCGCCGCTCGTCGTGCTTGGCGCAGCCAACGACCTCGAGCGCGCGACCTTGGACGCGAACCCGCCGCGGCCGGCGAGCGCGATCGCTGGCGGGTTCGACTCCGTCGCCTACCGTGGAGTAGACGCCGGAGCAGGTGGCGCAAGGGGTGTCGAGCTGCTGTGGCTCGTCAGTGAAGGCCTGGGGAAGGTCTACCCTCCCGAGCTGGAGCGATATGGTCTGAGTTCCCGGGATCGGCTGAGCTCGCGCTCTGGCGATCCGTTGCGGGTACTGGCGGACCGCGTCGCGCGGGTGTTCGGTGTGGAGAACTTCGATCTGTATGTTCACCGCGCCCACGCCGGCAGCGTCGAGGTGGAGTTCGGGGACCCTCCTGCGCTCCTGGTCCCCGCCCACGTCACCACTCTGGCGGAGAGCCAGCAGGTCTTCCTGTTCGCGCGCGCGATGGCGAGTATTCGGCGGGGAGTGCATGCCGTCGAAAAGCTGATGCCAAAGCACGTCGAGGAGCTGCTCGCGGCAACGACGCGGGCGTTCGTTCCCGGCTTTGGTGGAGGCGATCCGGAGCTCGATAACCTTTCGCGTCGTATCGCGAAGGCCATTTCCCGGAGGACTCGCAAGGCGCTCGAAGAGAGCGCGCCGCTGTATTCGGGGGAACCGGTGACTCATGTCGAGGAGTGGTGTCGGCGGCTGCGGCTGAGTTCGGCGCGTGCCGCGTTGATCGTCGCGGATGACCTACCGGGAACCATCAACCTGCTGCGGCGCACCGAAGGCGATTTGGCGGGTCTGCGAGGAGCCGCGCTGGCGCAGGGCATGGCGTTGATCGATGATCTGATGCGCTTCTGGGTGAGCGAATCGGCGTTCACCTTGAGGCGGCATGTCGGCATGACCTAAGGAAGGCCGCTGGGTGGGCGGCCGTAGTTTGGGCGTGCGAGTGTTCGACCGTCGTTCAGCAAAGCGCTCGGGCGCTTCGTGTGGCGCCAGCGGCTGGACGTGCCTACGCCTCGCAGCTGCGGCCGCTCTGGCAGCGGCTTGTGGCAGCCAGGCTGCTGGCAAACTGGCCGCGGAGACGGCGAGCGCGATCATCGATGGCGCCGCCAAGGGGAGTTCAAGCCGCCCGCCGGATTTCCTCGGGGAAGGACCTTACTGCGACCTCTGGAAATCGTCGGACCGCACGTGTCCGGCGTTGCCTGAGTGTTCTCGGCTGAGCTCTCGGCGCTTGCCGACCAACGCGTGCGTCAGGAGTGACCGGCTGATGCCGGTCACGTCGTGCCTGGGAGATCGCTGGAACGGCAACCAACCCAGGGTGTGCCAGAGCGGGGTATTTCCCCAGTGTTCAGGGCTCGTCGAAGAGTCCTGCTGGGAGTACGACGAGCTCGTGTGCTTGGAGCCTGGGGGCGCCAAGCGGCTCCTGGAATGCTGCGTGGGCGCTCGGTCGGACTGCGTAGCCAATACGTACTCTCTGGTCGAGCAGCGGAGCACCTCCTCACCCCCTGAGAAGCCAAGGGAAGCTGCTGCGGCGACGGGATCGGAGCCTGACGGCGAAGCAGAGGATGCTGGCGCGGACGCGGCTGACTCTGGGTGACGTCTAGTTTCCCTTACCGCCGGTGCCGCCGGTGCCAGCGCACGGATTGACCAGCGGCTGACTTGGGATCAAGCCCCCGAACTTGCCGGGGTAGCCGGTGAGCCGGATCCCGATGCTGACAGCGTCGCAGATCGCGCCGGGGCCACCGGTGCCCTTGGTGGAGCGGATGTCGGCGCTGTTTTTCAGCAGGTTTTCCACCAGACCGTACTCGATGCTGCTCGGACAGATGTCGATGTAGACGAGGGTATCGAGCACGTCCTGGGCGCCCCAGCGCCCCGCGAGGATCACGTCGCTGAGCGAGAGTCCGTCGGCGCTGATGTTCGCGGTGAGCGTGGCGTCCGTGAGCTTGAGAAACACTTGGCCAGAGCTGGTCTGAAACGGGAACGCAGAGCGATCTGGGAGGCGCATGACCAGGACGCGCCCCGCGACATAAGCGTTGTCGTTGCCGATGACTGGCGAGTTGATATCGCCGTTGTTGAACGCGGCGTCGGGGACGTAGAAGCTGTCCGTGCCGTCCCAGTTGGGCATGCCGGGATCAGTGCTTCCGTCCGGAACCGCATAGGCTGTCTCCGCCATCCAGACCTGCACTGACGGGTCGTCGTCCTCTCCGTTCCAGCCGTCCACGTGCACGACAATCGCGGACTTGCCTTCGTTTTGGTTGGATTGGGCCGATTGTTGGATCGTCACGTCGGCCGCCTTGAGCAGTGGGACGACGGTGCTACCGAAGGCGTTGTCGATACCGCCGTTCCCGTCGCGCTGAGGTCCGCTCGCGTTCTCCGCGAGGCACTCCACGGGGTTGTCTGGTGGCTCGGTGCACAGAGCGTCGAGGTCGTAGCCGATGTTCTTCCAGGCGGGATCTGGCTGGTCGATCTCGATGTCTTTGAGCACCCAGATCGTGGTCGGCGTA
>JAUILJ010000556.1 GCA_030433055.1 Polyangia bacterium | reverse complement strand
AGCACACCGCAGATCAGCTCGCCCTGATGGATCACCTGGGCGTCGAACGCTTCCTGGTGATCGGGATGTGCATCGGTGGAGCATACATCGCGGGTTTGATCCGCGCGGCAAGTCAGCGGATCGCCGGCGCCGTCCTGCTGCAACCGATCGGCCTCGAGAGAAACCGGGACGCCTTCTACCAGATCTTCGACGGCTGGGCGGCGGAGCTGAAGGAAGAGCACCCAGAGGCGGATTTCGAAGCCTACAAGCGGGCGATGTTCGGGCCGTCGGAGACGCACGCCTCGAGGCACGACTTCCTCTTCAACGCTTCACGCGCGGAGGTCGCCCAGTGGACCACTCCCATTCTCGTCGCCAAGGGCAACGACCTCTATCATCCAGAGTCGACGTCCAGGGACGTGGTGAGCCTGGCCCAGAACGCGCGCTTGATCGAAGAGTGGAAGCAGGGGGAGGCCGTCGGAGCGGCCCTCGCTGAGATGCGCCGCTTCTTGGCAAGCTGTGCGTGAGGGCCGGGAAGCCACGACCATGACACACGAGCAGCCAGCCACGGACTCCCGGGATGCGGGGTGTGCGCTGAACGGCTAGCGGCTAGTCTCTCGGTTGCGGGAGCTGCGGCTTTGGTCGCTTGCGCATGATGCCGTAGAGGATGACCGCGGCTCCCACCGGTACGGCCACCAAGGCGGTCAACAGGCCGTTCATGCCCATGCTGATGCCGTCGGCGAGTATCCGAGCTTTCTGTGACGGATCCACCGAGTCGCCGTTGACGGCCATGAACGCGTAGACATACCCGGAGATCCCCGTGACGATCGGGGCCAATGCGATGAGCAGCCCGACCGCGATGAACGGCCAGCGCAGAACTCGCGGCGGCGTGGAGTTCACCTGTGAGCCTTCCGCTCACGGATGCGCTCGCGGACATTCTCGCCGTAGATCACGTTCTTGATGTATTTCCCTGCGAGGAATTTCTGGGGGAACGGCATGGGGTAGCGGCTCAGCTGGTCGAGGGCGCTCAGGTGTTCGCTGCTGAGGCGTACGGCCGCTGCGCCCAGAGTGTCCTCGATCTGGCTGACCTTGCGCGCCCCGACGATGGGGATGCTGCGATCACCACGGCTCATCACCCACGCGGTGGCGACCTGGGTGGAGGTCACTCCCAGATCGTCTGCGATGCGGTCCACTTCTCGCGCGATGGCCAGGTTTTGTTCGCTGGTGCGGCCGCTGGAGTCGTTGCCGCCTTTCCGTAGGGAGTCAACGTCGCCGCCACGGGTGTACTTGCCGGTCAATACGCCGCCTGCCAGGGGCGCCCAGGCGAGCACCGAGAGCTCGAAGTAGTCCGCCATGCGCATCAGCTCGTGCTCTACACTGCGCTCGAGCAGGCTGTACTCGATCTGGAGGCCCACGAAGGGCGTCCAGCCTCGGAGCTCCGCGAGGACGTTCGACGCGGAAACGACCCACGCAGGGGTATCACTCACCCCCAAATACAGAACCTTGCCTGCGCGGACGAGATCGTCCAGGGCGCGCAGTGTTTCGTCCAGCGGAGTGAGCTCGTCCCAGGCGTGGATCCACAGCAGGTCGATGTAGTCGGTGCCCAAGCGCTTCAGGCTGGCCTCGACGGAGCGCACCAGGTTCTTGCGATGGCTGCCCCCCGCGTTGGGGTCGTCGTGGTCCATGCACAGGGTGTATTTCGTTGCGAGCACGAAGCGATCTCGCTTGCCGGCCAGCCAGCGTCCGCAAATCTCCTCGGTCTGCCCGCCGTGGTACTTGTTGGCGGTATCGAGGAAGTTGCCTCCAGCGGCTGCGTAGGCGTCGAGCACCTGGTGGCTCGTCGCCTCATCTGCGCCGAAGCCCCACTCGTCCCCGAAGCTCATGGTCCCCAGACAGATCTCCGAAACGCGGAGCCCAGATTTCCCCAGTAGTCGATATCCCAGCATGTTTTCCCTCCGGTTGGCGCGTCGGCACCAACCAATCAACGGCGGTTCGCGAGACCCCTCGAGGGCCCGCAGATCGGTCTACACCATCACCGCCTGTTCGCGCAGCGCTCGCTTCGCCTGGTGCTCTTTGACCGCGTTCGAGCTTGGGGTATGAACTCCCGACTCATGGACGTCCGAAGCTATTCGCACATCAACGAGGCACAGCGCGACCACTGGTGGTACGCCGCCCGACGCAAGATCCTCGACCGCGTGCTGAGCGAGGTACACGCCGAAGGAGTCCCCGCGGGTACCTTGCTGGACCTCGGCTGCGGTGTCGGTGCAAACCTGCCAATGCTCGAGAAGTACGGGCAGACGTTGGGGGTCGACATGTCCCCAGAGGCTGTCGAGTTCTGCAAGGCGCAGGGCATCGAAAACGTGACCCGTGCTGATCTCGACCACCTCGAGGGTGTGCCAGCGAACTCTGCCTCCGTGGTGCTGCTGGCAGACGTCATCGAGCATCTGGACGACGAGGGGCCGTGTCTCCAGGCCGCCTACGATGCCCTCGCGCCGGGTGGCGCGCTGATCGTCACGGTGCCCGCGTTCATGTTCCTGTGGAGCCCTGCTGATGACTTCGCGCACCACCGTCGGCGCTACACCGCCCCTGAGCTGGAGCAGGTGATCGCGCCCCTGTTCGCGATCCAGCACC
Source organism: Polyangia bacterium (assembly GCA_030433055.1). GTDB lineage: Bacteria > Myxococcota_A > Polyangia > Polyangiales > Polyangiaceae > JAHBVY01. The sequence continues at coordinate 3,227 of JAUILJ010000556.1, read as the reverse complement.
TGACCTACTTCAACACCTTCTTGTTCGGGTTGGTGCTGGCTGGCCGCGCCACGGAGAAGCTGCTCAGGCGCCAGGGTGACGACACGTACGCTGTCCCACCCCCGGTGGTGAACCAAGTGCTGAAGACCATCTTTGGCGCGGAGTCGCTGTTGGTCCCGCGGCGCAAGCTACCCTTCGGAGTCTCGCTGTTGTGTGTAGCGCGCAAGCGCGGGTGAACTCGCGCCTGCGCGGCATCAGGTCATCCAGCGACAGGGAATCGAGGAGACCTGCCAGTCCTCCTGAGACCCTACCGATCATCCGGCCACCCGCCGACTAAGAGCCGACTAGTTCAGCTCGGGGTTGATCTCCGGGGCATCCCCCTGGAAGTCCACGTTGAGACGCGAGACCGCGGCCAGGCGCTTACCGGTCCGAACCAGCTCGATGTTCTCGACGAAATCGACATCGATACGCATGTCGTCGCCCAGGTAGTGGCGGAAGGTCGCGAGGATCTCCTCGAGGACGTCGTCGGAGTAGCGCTCACCTTTTACCACGCGGAAAATCATGGCGTTGGGCTGCTCCTGTACCACCTGAAAGCGACGAATCGCGTGGTCGAACTCCTTGAGGTAGTGAGCGAAGAAGGTACCCGGTAGATAGCGCTTGTCGGTCCCCTGGATGATCGACTGGACGCGGCCTTCGATCTTGCCGACTAGCGGTAGACCACGTCCGCAAGGGCACTCGAAGTTGGGGTCCGTTGCCTCGGCGAGATCGCCGATGCGATAGCGAATGAACGGCAGGCAGTAGTTGTTGAGATCGGTGATGACTACTTCGCCTACTTCACCTGGAGCGACGGGGCGCCCTTCGCGCAGCACCTCCACGATGTAGCCCTCGCCCACCACGTGGTGACCGGTGTGGGCGCTGCACTCGTAGGCCAGCCCAGAAAACTCCCGGGAACCGTACTTGTCGAACACCTTGCAGCCGAAGGCTTCTTCGATGAGCTTGCGGCTCTGGTCGGGGAGCGTCTGAGCGCTACTCATCAGCGCCGTGGGTCGAACGTCGACGTTTCCGCACTCCTTCAGATAGTGAGCGAGGAAATCCAGAGCCTCGGCGTAGCCGTCCATCAGCACCGGTTGCCACTCGGCGATCTCCCGTACCATCGCCTGGAGCTTCGCGTCCGACATCTCGAAGATGGGGATGAACTTGCGGCGACACAGCTTCGCGTCGGCGATTTCCCGCGCCGCCTGGGACTTCGACATGCCGAGCGTTTGGTGCCAGAGCCTCACGCAAGGGTCGCCAAACTCGTAGCCCGTCCACTCTTGGGAGCGCAGAGTCGCCGCCCAGCGGAACTCCAACTGTGCGCGATCGGCGTAGCAGACGAAGGGTTCACCCGTAGACCCGCTGGTGGTGATCTTGAGCACTTGGCGCTTGTCGTGGTTCTCGCTCAGGATGTCGAAGTACAGGTGCTCGCGGATGTCCTTCTTGGTCAAGAAGGGGAGCTTGTGGAGATCTGCCTGTCCGCGGATGTCTCGCGGCGTGAGGCCGCTCTCGCGCATGCGCTCGCGGTAGTAGGGCACGTTGCGATACGCGTGGCGCACCAAGCGACGCAGCTTCTCGTCTTGCAGCTCGCGAAGTTCCGAGCGGGCCAGCCACTGACTTCGGTTCAAGCTCTCGTAGTAGTGCTCGACATCGCGGGTGATCATCCAGTGGGTCGCGTTAAAGGCGCCCATGTAGCCCCTCCAGTGTGCCTGCTTGGCGGGGGAGCGCGGCTTGGGCTCGAACTGAGGGGGATGCCGCCGCAGGAACTGTCGCGTGGTGTCCGGCGGACGGTTCTTTACGCGGTATTCCCACGTGGCCTTGCCGACATCCACCAGGGAGCGCGCTGCCGCGCGGTAAGCGTTGCCATCCAAGAAGCTCGTGCCTGCACGGCGGTTCTCGAACAGTGTCTCGATCTGTTTGTAGGAGTAGCCCTTGGCGTGGGCTGCGACCATGATGAAGCTCTGCCAGTAGTAGTAGCCGCCGTCGTACGTAAGTAGATCCTCGAGGATCTCCTTCGAGGTGACGAGGAAGCCGCTCTTGTTGTCCTGGAGCTTCATCCCGAAGGTCGCGTTGAGGATTGTGTTGAGCCCCCGACTCAGGTGGTATCGTGTGCCCCGCTCACGACCGACCGCTGAACGCCAGCCCTGGACGATGTCGACATTCGACTCGAGCAAGGTGCGGTAGAGGCGCAGCAGGTCTTCAGGCTGGTACTGCAAATCAGCGTCGATGATCGCCACCACCGGCGCGCCCGCCGCCCGTGCGCCAGTCTTCCACGCACCGGTGATCCCCTGATTGACCCCGTGATGGATGCCCACGACCACACCGGGGTAAGCGGCCTCCATCTCCTGGATCACGCTCTTGGTGTCGTCCTGGCTCCCATCGTTGACGAGGACCAACTCCCCGCGCAGATTGCCACGCTGGAAAACGGAGACCACGCGGCGCGCGAGCTCCCGCACGTTCAACTCTTCGTTGTAGCAAGGGGCGATAACAGTAAGCTCAAGCGGCTCAAGCGGCTCAGTCATAGGCTGCGCAGCATAGCGCGAAGGCCTTTGACTTCCAGAGCTGCCATGCTCACGAGCGCGCCTCCAGGGGAGCCCCCGAACGCTCGCTGCGACCCGCGGGGATACACACTCGCTGAGCCCGCTCGCTTTCACGCTGAGTCGGTGACCCATCACTCCGATGAGCGCGGTTTTTTCCCCTTTTTTTCGCTGGTTCTCACGTGAGGCTGCCAGGTTTGAGCGCTGGCAGGACCTTCCAGAATGGATTATCAGTCGCCCATGCCACAGCCTCCCGAATCCGAGCAGCCGGACCTATCCAAAAGGCGAGCAGTCGTGACCGGGGGAGCTGGGTTCATTGGGTCCCACCTGGTCAAGCGCCTGGTGGACCTAGGGGCGGAGCGGGTGTGCGTCGTCGATAGCCTGCGCTACGGGGACCTGGCGAACCTCGCGGAGTACTCCGACCGTGTGCAGCTGATCCAGCACACGCTGGGCACCGATCCCATCGAGGATCTCGCGGAAGCGTTCGAGGGTTGCGACTTCCTCTTCCACCTCGCAGCCGAGAAGCACAACCAGTCGAAGGACGAGCCGACGCGAGTTGCGCGGGCAAACATCGAGGGCACGCTGGCGCTGTACGAGCTGGCCGCGACCAAGAACGTCGGAAAGATCGTCTTCAGCTCGTCCTTGTACGCATACGGTCGCATGTACGGGGAGGCGTTC
>JAUILJ010000555.1 GCA_030433055.1 Polyangia bacterium | reverse complement strand
CGATGCGCGCCAGGCATCTCGGGAGGCAGCGCTGAGCCGTATGCGCGCCGTCGTGATGACCGCCAGCGTCGCGGCGCTCGGATTTCTACCCATGGCTCTGTCCTCCAGCGCGGGAGCCGAGGTGCAGCGCCCACTGGCGACGGTGGTGATCGGCGGGCTCTTCAGCGCGACCTTGCTCACGCTCTTCGTGTTGCCGACGCTGTACGCCTGGCTGTTCCGTGAGGTAACGGTGGAGGCAGAGCCTGCGGCGTGACTACTCCCGCGGCCGGCCCTGGGCGATCCAGGTTTCCACCAGCTGGATCTCCTCGGGCTTCAGGGCTGGCAGGCTGAGCGGCATACCCCGCACGTCGGGGTTCGGCTTGCCCGCCTCTTCTGCTTGGCGGGCAAGCAGCGCGGCGACGATGCGCGGAGTGCCGTCTTTCATCGGGCTGAAGACGCTCATGCGCTCGCCCTTCTCGTCCACCATGCCACTCATCAGCGAGGAATAGCTGCCCATGTTGAGCTTGCGCGGCTTGAAGCCGAAGCCTCCGGTGTTGCCGGGGCCGCCGTCGCCCCGAGCCACGTCTGGGTTCGAGTGACAGTGGGTGCAGGTCTTGCCGAACACCTTGTCGAAGACTTCTTGATAGGTGACCGCGCGGGTCAGCTTGGGTAGGCGCTCGGGGATGGCCTTGGGCTTGAAGGGCTCGGGCTCTGCCTTGAAAATGTACGCCGCGATGTCCCGCGCCTCGTCGTTGGTCAGCGTGGTGACCGGCATGCGCGTGTCGGGCTTGATGCTCTTGGGGTCCTTGATCCACGCGATCAAGTGGGCCGCTGGGAACTTGTCTCGAGCCCACCGCAGATCAGGTGCCAGCGCCTGGCCCCGGCGGGTGTTCTCATCGGCGGTCTTGGGATCCGGCTTGGTCATGAATGGGGGAACACCGCTCATCACGTGGCAGCTACCGCAGCCCTTCTCCTCGATCAGCTTGCGCCCCTTCTCCAGGTTCGCGCCTGACAGCGGGTCCTTTCCGCTGCCGGGTTTCGCGTCCTTGGTCAGGTAAGCGGCGATGTCCGCCACTTGCTGCTTGTCGAGCTTGAGCCGGGGCATGCTCTGCACCAAGCCGGGGCGCAGATCGTGGGGCTCCGACAGGAAGCTCACAAGCCAATCCGCGCGGTAACGTTTTTCGGAGCCTTCGAACGATGGCGCGTCCTCGTAGTGCTCGACGTTCGGTCTCCATTTTGCGAGGGACGTCGCAGGCGCGTTGAACTTGCCACTCATGATGTCCTGGTGGCAGTGGATGCAGTGCTTCTCCATCGCCATCGGCTCGTGGCCGGTGCCGTCGTGGCAGCGATTGCACTCGAACTCCTTCATCAGCGCTTTGCCATGCTCGGCGTTGCCGTCGACAGCGGCGGCGGTGGCGGCGGCGGCGGATGGCGCAGGCATGGCGCTCGGGCTGGGCTTGGCTTCGGGCTTGGGTGCGGGCTTGTCGTCGCAGCCTGCGAGCAGACCCAGGCTGAAGGCCGCTGCGACTAACCCCCAAATCCAGGGGCGCTTGGAGAGAGAGCGAGGAGGTCGAGATCGCATTGCGAGATGAATCCTACCGAGGAAGCAGAGCAACGGGTGAACAAGGATCAGAGGGCAGATATGAGGCGGCCCACCGCCCCCAAGCGTCGAACCCGATGACGCGGAGGGGACGGTGGGCCTCAGGAGATTTGAGTCGTCGCGGCGCTCACCGGGGCGCGACGTGTAGCAGGCTCACTCAGCTGCGGGCGATGCTCGAGCAGAGCGCCTTGTCCTTGGCCATGGCCTCGCAGCGCTGCAGTGCGAGCTTGGTTCCCGCCTGGTCGCCGCGCTCGCTCTTGAGCTGAGCCAGCGTGGCGTAGCCTTCGGGGCTGGCGATCAGATCTTTCTGCGCGAGCTTGTCGAGGATCTGGAAGGCTTCCTTCTGCGTGGAGTCGACGCGAGCCAGCGCCTCGGCGAGCTCGGTCTGAGCCTGGGGGTCGTCCTGCTTGCGCTCGGCCGTCTTGCGCAGCACGTCGGAGGCCCACGCCAGGTTGGCTTGGCGATCTTCCTTGGTCTTGCCGATCCACGTGTCCTGGATGGAGGCGGGCAGCTGCTTGGCGGCGTCGAGGCGGCCGTCGTTGCGGGCGACGCTGAGCGCCAAGACACGCATCGCGCGGTTCACGAGCGGCTTCTTCTCGCTCATCTTGAGCGACTTGATGTGGGGCATCATGCGCACGACGCTGGCGGCAGCGTCGACGGACTTGCCTTGGTCCATCTGCTTTTCCGCGCGGGCAACACCAGGCACCCGCCAGTCAATCTGCTCCTCCACGATCGGCACCCAGGCGCCGCCACAGGCTTGGGCCTGGCTGGAAGTGGTGCCGGCAACGCCAACGGCGGCGGCGGCGAGGATCAGGCTCTTGGCGATCAGCTTGTGGGTGCGGTTCATGGTGTCTCCTCCTCAGTCTCGTTGGTCGGTGTTTCAGAAACGCGCTTCGGGGTTCGAGCTTTCAGTGCTTTCGGATTCGGGAGCGCGTCTTGGTTCGTTGGTACGGATGAGCCGTCGTTTCGTGGTGTCGAGCTGTGACAGCGGTCGGTGCTTTTTGTTTCGCGGCTCGCTCGTCTTCTTGTGTTCGTTCCGCTCGTGGCGGCGTTGAACACTCCCCTTACAAGTCGCGTGCCGACTTCGGGCGCGACTGGGCTCCAGCGCTCCAGCGCGGCCGCTTCCCCTAGAAAACCCGCCAAGTGCGATTTTCTTGGGCGAGACGAGGGATGCGCGCCCAGCCTCGTGCGTAACACTCGGGTTGCGCTGTGACGCGTGACAGGGGCCCCGCCGAGCCCGCGCGTGTCCGTGCTCCCACAACCTCGTGTCAGCGCGGGATCGCGCGCCCGGAGGTTACTGGACCAACACCCAGTCGATGTCGCGGCGCACTTCCAGGTGGAGGTGATCTTGGTGGTGCCGATCGTAGTGGGGGGTGAGGAGCAGATTGAAGAAGGCCCCCGTGGCGACGCCGCAGACGAAGCGCCGGAGCTCCCGCGCCACCTCGGACCTGGGCCAGGGGGCGGAGAGCGTGCAGGTGTTGTTGCCGATCCCAGCGCCTTCGTAGTCGCGCTTGATGTTCCAGGTGCGACCATCCGCGAGGATCAGCTCGTTGACGTCGATCGCCACTCCGGCCGCGTGGCGCTGACCAGGGCGCCGCGCACGCAGCCCACGATACACGCTGCTGTAGCGGATGCGGATCACGTTGTGCTGGGTGGCGACGCCCGCCAAGTCGTCCAGCGCCAGCAGCAGCCGGCAGTCCATGACGGGCCCGGCCGCACCGTGCTGCCTGGCACGCTCCTGCTCGATGCGTTGGTACACGCCCCAGGGTTCGAAGGTCACCCCGCGCAGCGGTGCCTCCAGCGTGAGCGGTGCCTCGATGCTCGGTGGCTTGGGGCCTGGCGCGTACGGCAACCCGCGCGCGTCCGCTTCTTTGAAGCACTCCTCGCTCGTCATTTCCGCATAGATAAATGCGGGGCGTCTCAGCTTGTCCTTGGGAAAGAACACGCGTTGACCCTGGGGCGGCTGATCCGGATCCGACAAATCCGGGAGCGGGGCGCCCTGGTGTGCCCAAAGGCTGAGCAGCAATGGCCAGACGACGTGCATCTACGTATCCACGCGGGTTTGGGGGTGAGGACCAACCGCTACAACCCCAGAGCGCCCGAGACTAGCTGGCTGAAACCGGAATGCCAGTGGCAATTCCGCTCGCGCGCGCGCGGCGACCGGTGCTCATCTGCTGCTCATCTCGTATGCTGCTCAAGCGCTCAGGTGTTCGGCGTTGGCGTTTTGTTCAGCCGCGTGCGCGCGCTCACTGGACGGCGAGCTGCGATCTGTTGCCGCGAGGTTATAGTGCGCGTCGAGCATCGCAGGGCCCCCGCGCGAAGCTTGCTACGCGGCGTCCGCGCGCCAACCTGCTCATTGCAAATGCCGCGCGGATAGCCTCAGCGAGGCTACGTGCAGAGGTGATTGGCCGAGGGGTGAGGAACGTGGGACACTGTGCCTGTTGTATCCGTTCCGAGCGCTCCACCTGATCGCGCTGTTTGGCACCGCCCTACTGGGCCTGGGTTGTGAACAGCGAGAGAGCGCTCGTCACTCTGGAGTGCCCGCTCAGGTCTCGAGCGCTGCGTCGCCTGCTCAGGGGACAGCGGTTGACCCACAGGGTGCCTCACCCCCGAACGCTCCGGAGGAAAACCCTGCGGAAAAAATCGATCTGGCGTCGGACCCGCTCGGGTGTGCCCGGCGCATCAACACGGCATGGGAGCGGTTGGAGCTGCCTGGCGCGAGCGCGTTCGAGCGCAACCGAGCGCAGCTATTGATGCGTACCAGCGGCGCTCCCAGCGTATTCTATGAGGCGCCCAAGCCTGATGAAGCCAGCTGGAGAGGCATCGCGAAGGTCGACGTGATCCGCGCCTATCGAAAGCATCTGGAGACGGCGCGCTGGTCGGAGCCGGCGTTGAAAGGGTTGCTCTCGAGGCTCGAAGGGGCCCGCCCGTTGCTGCGCGCGGTGCTCTTGACCGACGGCTACCTCTACACCACGAATCCGGAGCTGGCGCGGGCGCTCGAGCGCAACGTGACCCTGGAGATGCTGTTCGACGTGCCCCGGCTCACGCTGCTGCGTGGCGCTGAGCGCTTCGAGCTGGAGCGCAACGCGTCGGGGCACTTCGTCCACCAAGACGGAGCCTTCAAGGGCGAGGACGCCAAGCTCTTGTTCCTGGACCGTATCGAGGGCGCGCGCGAGAACCGACCGGTGCATTTCGATCTCTCCCGGGCCCAGGCGGAGCTGGGCTTCGAACAGGCGCGGATCCTCAAGGTGCGCTCGGGCACGGTCGTGGCAGAGCTCGGCTACCGTGGAGCAGAGGGGCAGCTGGTGTGGGAGAAGAGCTTGCTTGAAGGGCTGCCCCCCGGGCTGGGGTTCGTGTGCGGAACGAGCGAAGACCCCAAGCTCGCCGCCGCGCGCAAGCTCGCGGCGCGGAGAGTTACCGTGTGGCAACGCGTGGAGGCCGTCATCCGCCAGCAGATCACCGAGCAGCTGCCCTTCGACGAGCCGGACAACGAGTGGGGTCAGCAAGATGGTCACCTGCGTCAGCGCTGGCGTGAAGCATACCTGGCAGGGCAAGAGCGCTACGACCTGAACTACCACTATTATCCGGTGTTCACTCAGAGCGGCGCACCTCGTGCGCCTCAAGTGTGCATCGACTTCATCTGCGAGACCTTGGAGCGCGCCGCGGGCACCCATTACCGCGGCCGTGGGCAGACCCCGGGGCGCGTGGTCGGGGCCCTCGACTTCGATCCTCTGCTCGGGGAGAAGCGCCGCTCGGTTCAGCCGTTCGTGGACTACGCGAAGCAGGCGCCGGGTTTCGCGGTCAAAGACTTCAACGGTAGCCAGCGTGTGCCGTATCAGTTCCGCAGCAGCTTCTTCAAGCTGCTGGAACGACGCGCAGAGCTGCGCCAGGGCGACATCGCGGTGATCCGTGGCTACGCCCCCTGGGACATGAACCACACACAGCACAGCCACTCGTTCTTCATCTACCGCACGGATCCCGTGACCGGCGTTCCGATCCGCCTGGTAGGTAACGCGGGGCGTCCCGAGCTCCGAGGCTGGGACCGTGAAATGGGCCGCGCGCCGCGCCGCAGTATCCGTCACCGCATCCGACCGAGCCTGGAATGGCTGGAGCGCATCACCCAGCCGAGCGCCGGTAGCGCACAGGCTGGGTGATGCATGATTACCCCAAGGAAAAGCGCCGGCGCCGCTCGGCTAGAGGCACTGGTCGGCTGTCGGGCAGCCCGAGCCGTCGGGGAACGGGCAACAGATCCAGACGCAGTCCGAGCTCC
>JAUILJ010000554.1 GCA_030433055.1 Polyangia bacterium | reverse complement strand
TCGGGGCGCGGCTTGACCCCACCGCGCGCGTCTACCCGCGCGCGAAGGTGTGGGCACCGTGGAACCTCGAGATGGGCCCATACGCCTGACCACCGCTCGCCACCGTGAGCTTCAAGGTGAGGCGATCCGTGTTACCGCCAGCGCTGTTCGTCGCCGCGGCCCACACGTCTTGAGGGATGGGATGGCGAATGAACTTGCCGCCAGTCTGGGTGAGGATCGCCGGGCTGCTGAAGGTGCCCTTCCAGCTGAACGAGCCGCTCTGGGTGCTCAGCTCCATCTGGATTGCGTCGGCGTCTCCGATCGACCAGTCCCAGGAGACGAGCGGCGCCAGAATACCCCGCGGAAAAACCGTGTTGTCGTAAGGGTAGAGGAACTTGAACCCCTCCGCGCTGCCGTCGCCACTGGGCGATCCGAGCGCTGTGATGATGCCCGCGTCCGTCACCTCACCGCCCAGGCCATCACCACCGACACCACCCACGCCGCCGCCCTCGGTCAGCTCCCCAACGCTGCCTGGGATTTGCCCCGCCTGATCCGGATCAGCGCCGTTCTGTTCACCCGTGAGCTGAACCAGCACCTCGCGCTCGCGGGTCTCACCGTTGAGGCCCGCGGTGACCTTCACCAACCCACCGACCTTGCCGGTCGGAGTGAAGACACCGGTCTCGGCGTTGCCCAGGGTGATGGTGCCAATGTCCCCGCGGTCCACGGCCCAGCCGGCGGCCACGGGTGAACCGTTGAAGGTCGCGTTGAACGACACCGTCGGTGCGTTGGTTCCGAAGGGAACCGATATCACCTGCTGATCGGCCGGCGTTACGTTGAAGCCTTGAGTCTGGGAGGTACCGCCAGAGCCGCCGCCATCGATGTTGAGCGTGCCGCCATTGCCAGCGCCGCTGTCACTGGCGCCGCTGCCGCCGCTCCCGGCGTCGCCTGCGTTACCCCCGAAGTTCGAGCCACCATTTCCCTCGGTGACCTCGGCGTTGTCTCCGCAAGCGGAGAACAGTGCGGCGACACAAATCGAAAGCCAAAGCAGCAAAGCCGTGCGCGGAACGCGTGCAATCATTCCAGAATGATACAGGGCAACTTAAATCGCGCCAACGTTGCGCGCTGCCTACATCATCCCCACCGCGCCTACCTGAACAGGCAACGCCTATTACCTCACGGATACACGCAGAGTTCGCGCACAGGACACTGAAGGGCAAACGCGAGTCGGCTGGGTCGCTGGAAGCGCTCCTGTTGCCTAGAAGCTGCCGCTCACGCCCATCGAGTTGAGCCCGACCCAGGGTGTCACGTGGGGCTGATTGCGGGCGGACTTCGAGTCCCCACTGGACATGATGAAGAGCACCACGCCAGCGACGAGCGCCGCGCCGCCCACACCATACGAGATGCCTGCGAGGGTGCGCTGCGAGGCCGCGTCCTCATTCAGGCTATCTGACTCGGTGCATTTCGCTGGATCCGAAGGGTTCACGAACTTGCAGTCGCCCTCGGCGTAGAGCGAATCCGAGTCATCCTGGCTGCTGCCCGCCTGGAGCAAGAACACGGTGCCCAGCGCCAGACCCACGACGCCCACACCGAAGCCAACGTAGGCGCCGATGCGCAGGCCCGAAGAGCCGCCCATGTCCTGAGTCGAGAGGCTCGCGCCGCTGCCCTCCCCCTCACCCCCGCCCGATCCTTCGCCAGCCCCAGCGCCTTCGCCGCCTCCTGGAGGCGCAACCACGGCGTTGGGATCTGCGACGAGCTCGATGGAAATCGATTCGTGGGCCGCCTCGGCGAGGGTCACTTCCTTCTCCTGGGCGATGAAGCCCGGGGCTGACACCGACACCTTGCGCGCGCCGGGATCGACCGGGCGCTCCACACCCACCAGCGCTTTGGGCACCTCAGCCCCGTCCAGCTTCACCTCGGCATCTCCGGCCTTGGGGCCGCTGACCGAAATCGTGAGGTACGCGATCTTCTTTTCGACCTCGGGCAGCTCAGCGGCCGCGTCCTTCTGAGCCTGCTTGAACGCGGGGGGGGCGCCGCCTGGGAGCGTCTCCCTGAGGATCTTGTTGTAGAGTTCGCGCGCCTTCACGTAGCCACCGAGCTTCGCGCTTGCGCGAGCCGCGTACAGCAAATGGGGCGGCGCGTGGACCAGGGACTCGGCCCGCTCGAAGCGGTCCAGCGCTTCCTGCCAGTTTTTGGCCTTGAAGGCCTTGAATCCCTGCTCCGCGAGGGAACGCGCACCTGCGACCTCGTCCGCGGTCTGGGCGAACACCGGCACCGAAGTCAGCACCATCGACGCGATCAGCGGGAGCGCCAGGCCAGTGCGGATCCGCTGACCGAGGCTGGAGCGAGAAGAGGAAGCGCGTTCAGGCAACGAAGGGCGGGCAGTCATGAGCGCGGATGCTAGCCCCACCGGAGGGTTTTTGCCTAGCGAACCGGCTGGATGGCGGGCAATGCGCTCCCGGCGGACCCACGCCCCCGAGGAAACATGCGAGGGGGTTCAAACGAGCAGCACTCTCGTGCCCGGACGCCCCAGCGCAGGTTCCGGCGCGACCGCAGAGGCGCGAATCGAGCTGCGGCACCAAGTCGTGCGGCCGAACGCAGTGATTGCGGGGAAATACGTGCTCGCACCCGCGAGACGCCCCGCGGGTTGTCGCTGCACCCACATGGACGCGGCACTCACACCGCTCGGAGAGGCCGCGCGGCAGCCCGAACTGTTCTCAGTTTGCGCGTTGGAGTTTGCGCGAAGGGAGAAAAACAGGGACATTCACAGACGATGGCACTCAGCCCTGGCGACATCATCGATGACAAGTACCGCATCGTCCGCTTGCTCGGCGAAGGCGGCATGGGCGCGGTGTACGAGGCGGAGAACACCCGCATCGCTCGTCGCGTCGCAATCAAGGTGTTGCTCGGCGACGCCGCCGAACGCCCCGACGTGGTGCAGCGCTTCGAGCGGGAGGCTCAAGCGGCGGGTCGCATCGGCTCCGACCACATCCTGGAGATCCTCGACTTCGGCAACCTGCCCAACGGCGATCGCTTCATGGTCATGGAGATGCTGGACGGCGAAGAGCTGTCGTCACGCATCAAGCGCCAGGTGCTCACGCCAGAGCAAACCGTGCCGCTCTTCCTGCAGTTGCTCGATGGCCTCGCCGCCGCTCACGCCGCGGGTATCGTTCACCGCGACCTGAAGCCCGACAACATCTTTATCCTCAAGGAAAAAGCCGGGCAGAAGGATTTCGTCAAGATCATCGACTTCGGGATCTCGAAGTTCAATCAGCTGAACGACTCCGAGCACAGCAAGACCAAGACCGGCATGCTCATGGGCACGCCGTACTACCTCTCGCCGGAGCAGGCCCGCGGTGCCGCACGCTCCGATCCCCGCAGCGACATCTACTCCTGCGGCGTCATCCTCTATCAGTGTGTCACGGGAGTCGTGCCGTTCGACGCGGAGACCCTCAACGAGCTGCTGTTCGCGATCGTGCTGAGCCCGCCGCGTCCCATCGACGAGGTAGCGCCCCACCTGGATGCTGGCTTCCGCAGCATCATCCAACGCTCCATGGCGCGGGAGCTCCATGAGCGCTTCCAGTCTGCCCAGGAGTTCCGTGACGCCCTGGACGCGTGGGGCCAAGGGCGTGGCTACGCAGGTGCCCCGATGCAGGCGCCAGCGGATCTCAGCGGTCAGCTGCCCGCGGCCCCCGCAGACATGAGCGGCCCGGTTCAGGCGATGGGCGTGATGACGCCCCAGACGCCGAATCTCCCCGTGGATACGCGGGCCAACTGGAGCCAGTCCCAGGACATGGTTCAGGTGCCCAAGAAGAGCAACGCCGGGCTCTTCATTGGCCTGGGCGCCGCCGGGTTCCTGTTGCTCGGGGGTTTGGGGTTAGGCGCAGTGTTCCTGCTCCGTGGCTCGCCAGAGCCTCCGCCTGCGGACCCAGCAGCCCAAACCGAGGACGCTCCGACTGAGCCCACCGCAGACGAGCCCAAGCCAGACGACAGCGCCGAAAAGGCAGACGAAGCCAAGCTCCAGGCCGACGAAGCGAAGCTCCAGGCGGACGAGGCCGAGCTGAAGGCGGACGAAGCGAAGGTCAAAGAGGACGAGAAGCAGGACGAGGCGAAAGGCGACGCACCCGTCGCGGGCAAGCCAGCGCCGCACCCTGTCGCAGCGCCGGGCAAGCCCAAGCCAGCTCCAGCGCCGGCCAAGCCCAAGCCAGCTCCGGCACCAGCCAACCCCTCCAAGCCCGACTTCGGCTACTGAGCTTCTGCCCGCTCGCCAGCTAAGGCTTCGCGAGGCCCTGCACCTTCGCCAAGCTGGCGTGCTGCACCGTCCAGTACAGCGCGTCGCTCGTCAACGCCAAGCTGTGCACGTTCCCCAGCCCTGTGGCGAGCGTCTCCACGCTGCCCGCCGTCAGCCCACGGCGGCGTAGCTCTCCCCCGTTCTCCCGGGTGAGCCAGTACGCATGGGTCGCGTCGACTTCTACGTCGTAGGGTGTGTCGGTCGTATCCAGCGTGATCAGCGATCCACCGGCCTTGGGCAGAGCATACACGCCCCCCGACGAGTCCCGGTTCACCCAGAACACATGGGTGTCGTTCAAGGCGATCGCCGTCGGCTTGGTCTGCGACCCGATCAGCTCCGCGCTCGGCGCTGCGTCAGCCAGATCCCGCGGCGCTCTGCGGATCGACCCCGAGGCGAACTCGGTGAAGTACACGCCCGTCGCGTCGAACACGATTCCCTGTGGATTCGATGCCGCGCGAGACGCCGTACCGTCGGTGATCTGATTGCTGCCTTCGAGCCCCCAGTACAAGGCTGCGCTGTCTGCTGCCAGCGCGGAGGGTGTGGCCTGTGAGGTCGCGACATCGACCGGCAGCCCTCCAGCCTTCGCGACGGAGCGCACGGCGCCATTGGTCGCTTTCTCGACGAAGACGACGTCCGATCCGACCAGGACCAGGGCGAACGGGTTATTCAAGCCACTCGCGATCGTGTCGTGCTGATTCGCGCTACCCCTGGGCGCGCTCTGGATCTCTCCCGCCCCGGCGTCCGCCCAGAACACCGTGGTGTCGTCCGCGGCGATGCCCAGCGGATCCTGGGGGTTCGCAAGGGTGAAGCTCCGGCATTTCCCGTTGCTACAAGTCCCCGTCAGGCAGTCGTGACCACACCTGCCGCAGTGCTGCGCGTCGCTGGTGAGGTCCGCGCACTTCCCCGGGCAAGCCTCGAGCCCACCGGTGCAGGCCAGGCTGCAAGCGCCATCGCTGGCGCAGCTGCCCACACCATTTCCGCCTGGATCATCCGGACAGGCGTCACAGCTGGCGCTTCCGCAACCATAGGTCGCGTCGTCCCGCGGAACGCACGAGCCAGCGCATTGCTTCTCGTCGGACAGACAACCCGCGCCACCACTCCCGCCGCCGCTGGCTCCCCCGCTGGCCCCAGCGCCTCCGCTCGCGCCAGCTCCGGCGCTCCCGCCGGCGCTACTGCCCGAGCTCCCGCCCGCGCCCGTCATGCACTCACACGCTCCGAAGGCTTCACCCTCGCACGCCTTCTGCGCCGTACAGCCGGACGCGTGCTGGCAGGCCTGGACCTCGCCAGCGGTGCACTCCCGTGAGCTCTCGTTGGTCGAAGTGCTGCTGCAGCCCACTCCGAACCACCAACACACGACTGTCAAACCACCCAAACGACTCAAGCTCTGTCGAAGCATCCGTCCCACCCCTGTAGCCGCCAGGGTGCAGACGCACGCACCCAGACTCAAAGTAGCTCTTCAGTTTCCACCAGCTCATGCTCCGGCGTCAACGGCTGCAACCGAGCGCCAGCGGCTGCAACCGAGCGCCAGCGGCTGCAACCGAGCGCCAGCGCATTTTCCCGAGCGGAAACAACGCTGGCGCCTGGTGGTGGGC
>JAUILJ010000553.1 GCA_030433055.1 Polyangia bacterium | reverse complement strand
CGATCATCACCATCGACGACGTGGGGCGCGTCGTCGAGTTCAACCCCGCCGCCCAAGAGCTATTTGGCTACTCGACCCAGGAGGCCGTGGGTAGGGACCTCGCGACGCTGGTGATCCCCGAAGCGGACCGCGAGGCCCATCGCGCGGGGCTCGAGCGCCAGCGCAGAGGGCAACCGTCGCGAGTGCTGGGCCAGCGCATCGAGCTCACCGCGCAGCGCAAGGGGGGTTCTCAATTCCCCGTGGAAGCAAGCATCACTCGCCTCGCCGGCAGCGATCCCCCGCTGTTCACCGCCTTCGTGCGGGATCTGACCGAGCTCAAGCGAGCGAAGGAGGACCTCAAGCGCATCATCTCCGACCTCACTCGCTCCAACTCGGACCTGGAGCAGTTTGCCTACGTGGCCTCGCACGACCTGCAAGAGCCACTACGCATGGTCTCAGCGTACATGGACCTGCTCGCCCGGGACTACGGGCACCTGCTCGATGAGCGCGCCCAGCGCTTCGTCCAGTATGCCGTCGGTGGTGGGAGGCGGATGAAGGAGCTGATCGACGACCTGCTCGCCTACTCTCGCATCGAGGCGCACGCCGTGCAGTTCAACCCCTGCGATACCCAGGGCATCCTGCGCACCGTTATCGACAACCTGGAGGCGCTGATCGAGGAGACGCATGGCTCGGTCACCTGCGGAGAGCTGCCCACCGTGTTTGGAGAGTCCACTCAGCTATTGCAGCTTTTCCAGAATTTGATCGGCAACGGGCTCAAGTACCACGGTGACGCGCCACCTGTGGTGAACGTCAGCGCCAGGGAGGCGGGCAGCGACTGGTTGTTCTGTGTGCGCGACAACGGTGTCGGCTTCGAACCCCAGTTGGCGGAGCGCATCTTTCAGATGTTCCAGCGGCTGCACCCTCGAACGGCCTACCCGGGCTCCGGCATCGGGCTGGCCGTAGCAAAACGCATCGTCGAGCGTCACGGCGGCCGGATCTGGGCGGAGTCCAAGCCCGGGCACGGCACGCTCTTCTTCTTCACGCTGCCCACGGAACCTGGCATCACAGGCCGACAGGATGCCTGATTCGGGCTACGCTGGACACCGTGGTTCACTTGGCTAACGGCAACGCGATCGTGATGGTCGATGACAACGACGGCGATCTTTTCCTCGCGGAAACCTGCTTTCAGCGCTCGCAGCTGCGGGTCCCCTGGCTCGCCTTCGGGTCGGGTCATCAGTTCTTGCGCCACCTGCAGCTAGTGAAGCAAGGCGAGCAGCCGATGCCCGCCTTGGTCCTGCTGGACCTCAACATGCCGGAGATGTCGGGCATCGAGGTGCTGGAGGAAGTCCGCAAGGATGACTACTTCGAACGGCTGCCCGTGATCTGCATGCTCACCAGCTCGAGTGACCCGAGGGATCGCGAGCTTGCAAGGCGGCTCGGGGCCCGCGACTTCTTCACCAAGCCATCGACCACCGCCGAGTACGTCGCGCTCTTCAACTCCTTCGTGCCCCAGGGCCCGGCGCCGCTCGAAGCGTGAGCACCCGCGCAGCGCGCTGACGCCGGCGGCTCCACCACCCGATTGGAACGAAACAGCCATCGATCCCGGCTGATCTCGGGCGTACCCTGGATCGATGCCTGACACCGCCGATCCCTCTCCCCCCCAAACCCTTGCTCACCTTGGCGATCAGATTCAGCGGGTGGGGATCGTGTTCTCCGGCGGCCCCGCGCCCGCCGCGAACGCAGTGATTTGCGCTGCGGTAATGTGCTTCCGGCGCCAGGGCAGGGAAGTGCTGGGATTCCGTCACGGATACGGGAGCCTGCAAGAATTCGGCGACGAGCTTCAAGAACTCAGCGCTGACGATCACTATTTCCGTTTCGAGGATCACCACCTGCGCGGGCTGCGCAACGCTCGCGGCATCATCATCGGCACCGCCCGAGCCAACCCGGGAAAAGGTATCCATGGCCCTGCGGATCTGCGTATCCCCGAGAAAACACGTCGCCTCGACAACGTGTATCGGGCGCTGTGTGAGCTGGGGGTAGATGCGCTGATCAGCATCGGTGGGGACGACACGCTCAAGACCGCTAATTTCCTCTACGAGTATCAGAAGACGCTACCCGCGGACGCAAAGCGTATCCGTGTGGTCCATCTTCCGAAGACGATAGACAACGACTACCGCGGGATAGACTTCACCTTCGGCTTCTTCACCGCCGTCGACTTCATGGCCCAGGAGCTGCTGAATCTCCGCGCCGACGCCATGGCCACTGGCTCCTACTTCATCGTGGAGACCATGGGACGCAAGGCCGGCTGGCTCTCCTATGGCGTCGCCATCGCTGGCGAGGCGCACCTGGTGGTCGCGGTGGAAGACGTCCAGGGCGAGCTTGCCCTGAAGCAAGTCGTGCGTGACGGCCACGGCGAGCGCGTGGAGCAATGCCTGAACCTCGAGGCCCTCGCCGATCGCATCGTGGACCTGGTCTTGACCCGTGAGCAGCGGGGCAAGAGCTACGGTACCGTGGTGCTCGCCGAAGGTTTGGCGGAGATGCTGCCTCAGAGCTTCCTGGACGGCGTCTCCCGAGACGAACACGGACACATATCCTTAGGGAAAATAGACATCGGAAAGCTCGTCGCTCAGGTGGTGGGCGAGCGCTTCCTGGAGCGCACCGGTCGAAAGAAGAAGGTCACCGGCGTGCAGCTCGGCTACGAGTCCCGCTGCAGTATGCCCCACGCCTTCGACGTGATGCTCGGCTCCCAGCTGGGGGTCGGCGCCTACCGGGCCCTGGTCGAGGAGGCGCTCGACGGTCACATGGTCAGTGTGACCGGCCAGCTCGATCTCCAGTTCGTCCCATTTTCCGCGCTGATTGATCCGAAAACGCTGCTGACCGAGGTTCGCTTCGTCTCCCTCGATAGTGATTTCCACCGCCTAGCGCGGCTGTTGGGCACGCGAATCCAGTCACAGGGCTGAGTGGCCGGGCTGAACCAGGCGCGCTTCGCAACCACTCCCAAGCGCGCCCCGCGTCGCGTACGATACTTGCATAGCTGACGGGGGCGAGCGGGGTGAGGGCAACGCGCCCCGCCACAAGGAGTGCTGTATGTTCAGACTTTGGAAGTCGGGATCGAGTTGGGTTTTGGGGTTAGGCGCGCTGTTCGTAGGCGTACTGCCTTACGGCTGCAGTAGTGATGACGAAGGCGGCTCCGTAGGGCAAAGCGACGCGCCCAACGCCGTCGCCGTGGCGCTGTGCGGCGACTACTACCGCTGCAGCTGTGACGAGAACGACCAAACGTTCAGCAGCCAGGAAGACTGTGAGCTGCAGGTCGCAGCCACGGTCCAGCAGGCCATCGACGAGGGCAAGGCCGCGGAGCTGACCTACGACGGCACCTGTATTCCCAAGCTCAAGCAGCTGGTCGGCGCGCTCGACTGCCGCGCGAGCGGCGAGATTGGCTTCGACGCGGACCTGATCCGGCTCTACCAGGACTATGTCGACTGCAAGCTGTACTACGGAACGAAGCAGCCTGGAGACGCTTGCACGAAGCTCAGCGACAGCGCGAGTGACGACTGCGTGAAGGGCTCCACCTGCCAGCTCGGCGTGTGTGGCGCACTGTCCGCTCGAGGGGGCGTCGGTGCCCCGTGTCAGCAAGCAGACGAGTGCGATGCAGGCCTGGTGTGCGTTGGGGTAGACACGCCCAACGACAGGACCTGCCAGAACCTGCCCGGCGCTGGTCAGACTTGCCTCGGCACCCAGGATCTCTGCACCACCACCGCCTACTGCGACCAAAGCTCCAAGAAGTGCGCGAACCTGCCAGGCACGGGGCAACCCTGCGCACCGAGCCCCAACGTTGCGCTCCGGCGCTGCGCGGAAGGCAGTCAGTGCAACCAGGACAGCTGTGAGTCTGCTCCGGGCGCGGGGGAAGCCTGCACGCTGGAGTGCGCGCTCGGTTTCACCTGCGAGAACAACCGCTGCGTGAAGGGTCAGAGCGCGTCGTGCGACGTGACCCGGCTCACCGCGTCGGGGAACTGACCGTGGCTGTCGGCGCTTCACGCCGACCGCCCCACGAAACTACCGGATGACGTCGGTGCCCAGGCGCTCTTGCAGCGCCTCGGGCACCTTCACGCTGCCATCCGCCTGCTGGTACTGCTCCAGGATCGCGACCAGCGTACGCCCAACGGCCAGCGCAGAACCGTTCAGCGTGTGCAGCAGCCTGGGCTTTCCTTTAGGTTCCGCACGGTAGCGAATCTTCGCTCGACGCGCCTGAAAATCGCTGCACACCGAGCAACTCGAGATCTCCCGGAACGCGCTCTGCGCGGGTAGCCAGACCTCGAGGTCGTAGGTCTTGGCCGCGCTGAAGCCCATATCGCCTGCGCACAGCGCGGCCACGCGGTAGTGCAGGCCGAGGCCCTGCAGCACCTTCTCCGCGTGCCCCGTGAGCAGCTCCAGCTCGGCTAGCGAGCTCTCCGGTGTGACCAGGCGCACCAGCTCTACCTTGCCGAACTGGTGCTGCCGGATCAGGCCGCGCACGTCCTTGCCATAGGAGCCCGCTTCACTACGGAAGCACGGCGTGTACGCCGTATACGCAATCGGGAGCTGATCGGCCTCCAGCACCTCGTCAGCGTGCAGGTTCGTCAGTGACACCTCGGCCGTCGGGAGCAGGTACAGCGGCGAGCTGTCGCCTTCCTTGTCATCGTCGGAGAGCCGACGCTGGGTGCGAAACAGATCCTGCTCGAACTTGGGCAACTGCCCGGTGCCGAGGAGCGCGTCCGCCTTGACCATCAGCGGCCCCGAGACCTCGGTGTAACCGTGAGTTCCCGTATGCAAATCCAGCATGTAGCCCGCGAGCGCTCGCTCCAGCCGCGCGCCGAGCCCGGTCAGCACACTGAAGCGTGAGCCGCTGAGCTTCGCCGCGCGCTCGAAGTCGAGGATCCCCAGCCGCTCGCCGATCTCCCAGTGATTCTTCGGCTCGAAATCGAACTGCGGCGCCTCACCCCAGCTGCGCACGACGGCATTGTCCGCCTCACTCTGGCCATCCGGCACGCTCGGGTCCGGCAGGTTGGGCACCTGCATCAGCTGCTCCGCCATCTCTGCCTCGACGCCACTCAGCTCTGCCTCGAGCTCTTTGATCTGCCCGGAGAGCTGCTTGAGCGCGTCGCGCTTCTCCGCGAATGCGGCCTTGTCAGGGCCCTTCGCCAGCGCCGCCATGGCCTGATTGGCTGCGTTGCGCTCAGCCTGGAGCGACTCGGTTCGCCCGATCAGGGCGCGCCGGCGCTCGCTCAGGCTGGCGATGCCGTCCAGCGTGCTCGCGGCCGCGGCAGAGCGACGCCCCAGCGCGGTTCGAACCTCATCCAAGTGGTCTGCAACGTATCTCGCGTCCAGCATTTCGGCGGCGTTATAGCTCACTCGGGCGGCTGTGCCCGCGCTGTAACGGCATCTCTTCGCCAGTCTCCCGCCGCTCGCGCCCCCGAGCAGACCCGGCCGCCTCCGTGGCTGGCGTGCCTTCGGGGCGGGCGCGCGGTAGATTCGACGGCGTGAAAGCTCCCAGCGCACTCGGCCTTACTCGACCGCTTCGCACGCTTGGTCTCGTCGGCGTTGGCCTGCTCGGCCTCGCCTGCAGCAGCAATCCTCCGCCGCGGTGGCAAGAGGGCGGCGCCCCGCTGGTGATCCAGGCCGCCCGCTGGGACCGCCCAGATGACGATCCGATCGAGATCCTGCCCAACGGCCAGGTGCTCGAGGACGGCGATCCCATCCTGTTGGTAGATCGCGCGGGCAGAGTCGTCGATGAAGACAACGACCCCGTCGCGATCTTGTTGCCCGACGGATTCGTGGGCGGCAACGACAACGAACTGCTGGGCCGAATTGGCGTCTCCAATGCCGCACCCCCGAACGCGGCCGCCGCCTGGCTCGCCATCATG
>JAUILJ010000552.1 GCA_030433055.1 Polyangia bacterium | reverse complement strand
GGCGGGTTCAACAGGAGGGTCTGGCGGCGGACTGCCTGACGCCGGAACGTGTACGGGCAACGGCAGCGAGTGCGCCGCGGCGTCCGATCCGTGCCTCGAACCTACCTGTGTGGCGGGCGAGTGCGTCTACGAGGTCTGCCCGCCGATGAGTTGCACGGGGCGGGTGTGCGGCGCTTCGAACAGCTGCGAGATGAGCGCGACCAGCTACGGCTTCCAGGCGCACCAGTTCACGCTGGGCGACGAGATCGGCTGCGGGGGCAACGCCCAGTTCTGCATCGCGACGCTGGACAATCTGTTGTTCATCGGCACGGCTTCGCAGGGGATTCTGGGCTGGGACATGACGAACCCGGTGTCTCCTCAGGCACTCAACGTCGAGCAACCACCGTTCGCCATCACGCGGATCCAGTCGACTGCAGGCCGCGTGCTGTTGCAGGGACCGATCGCTGGGGGTCGTCTGTCTCTGGGCTGGATTGACCGACCCGCGGCGAAGTCAGCCAACGTAGTCACGCGGACCGCGGGCGTCGGCTTCACCAGCGCTATCAGCTCGATCTATCCAAGCTCGGATCACGGCTTCTTTCTGGTGTTGAACAACGCCTCGGAGTTCTACCCGGCAGCTCGCGTCATACCGCCGCTGATGAACACAGACACCGTCACGATGCAGACCACGGCGGGCATCCCAACCGGTGCGCGGGTCATCGGGTCCAGCGGCACGCGCTTGATCACGTTCCGCACGGAGACGTCCAGCGGCAGCTTCGAGCCCTACTTCAGCTTCGAGCGAGCGGCGGGGACACCCCAGGCGCAAAACGACGGCGAGAGCAGCCTCTTCGGCCAGACTGGCGAGGTTCCGACGAGCAGCAACGCGCACAACTTCGCGAACGGCAACGATGGCTCGCTGATCTGGAGCACCAACATCGTGATTCGTGACGACGCGGGCAGCCCCGTCACGACGGGAGTGACGTTCCGTTGGCCACTCGTCGATGAGAGCACCGCCACTCTGGACGGCTCGCAGCGAGTGGACCTGGAGACCTACCCCGAGCAGCCGTACAACTCCAACCTCGGCGGCCCGGTGGCTGTGCTGAACTCGACCACGGCGATCGCCACCGTCGCAGATCCGGCGAACATGAATCAAACGGCGGTGCACATCGTGAACCGCGCGTCGACGCTCACGCTGGATCCCGGGCGCTTCGTCATCCCGTACTCCGCGACCCAGATCGGCGTCGCGGGCGGCCAGCGCTTCGGCTACGTGCTGGCGCCTCCAGCCAGCTCTGGCGGGAGCGCGAACATCTACGTCTTCGCTCCAGGTTGCAACTAGCGGTCGCTGACTGGCAGGGGTGTTACTTCAACACCCCTGCTGGAGCAGGCCGCGCACCCCACCCAGGCTGAACGACGCCATGCCGGGGCGGTGAGTGGCGCTTCATCGCGCCTCACCCCCAACCTACGGGGAGCAACAGCTCACTGAACGCGCACGGTGATGCGCACCCACTCGGTGCCACCGCGATTGTCGTGCGCCACGGCCCAGAGCTTGATATCGCCACGCTCCTTCGGGGCGTAGAAGCGCGTTCCGTAGTCGGAGTTGAAGCCCTTCTGCGCGTCGGCGAGCAGGCGAACGGCGGACTTGAAGTCGCCTTTTTCCGCGTAGTAATTGATCCACATCTGCTCGGTGACCTTGCGCCCTTCGGAGGCTGCGGCGACGTCGTCAACCTCGGCCACATCGCTCGAGATCAGCGGCCTCAGCTTGATCTCCGGGCAGTCCACAGGGTCACCGTCCGCCTCGCAAGCTGGAACACAGGCCAGTCCTTCTCCGCACACATCGCTGGGCGGCGGCGGATCCGCGAGGCAAGCATCGCCGATGCAGTCTGGGAAGACGACCTGATCATTGAACTCAAACCCGGTAATCACGGGGTTTGAATTCGAGAAATCGTCGTATACGTAGGCGCCCGTGTAGCCTGCGACGAACCCCTCCGAGCCAACCTGCTTGCCGCTGGTGTCGAAGCACGCCAAGGGGAAGCCCTGGCCCTTCGGGGCGGGGCCGAACTCACCGGCGCACGCCGCGAAGAAGACGTACGCTAATCCGTACGGAATTAGATCGGGGTCCTTCGACTTGGGTCGAGAAGAGATGATGTCTTCGGGGATGGTGAACTTGAACTGATTCCCCGTACCGACGCCGACACCCTCTGGAGGTGGCTGCCCGGAGTCCACCGCCGCAAGGCCCTGTGCCAGCGACTCGTAGCAACCGTAGTAGAAGTCACCGGGCGGATTGAAGCAGCCACTGAACCAGGCGATCTGCACTGGCCGGGGCGCCTTGTCGCTGCTGTCATGCCAGAGCATGCTGACATTGACCTCGTCGCCGGGCTTTGGATACGGCTTGTCCTTCTGTACCGCGAGCACCCGCAACGAGTTGATCTCGCTCGGGGGGTCGAACTCTGCGCCGCAAGCGACGCTCAGGCCACCGGCTAGCAGCACGGCACAGCACCCAGCTCGCGAGGTGAACGGCCCGCGCCGAGGCGGGCGCGCAGCCGCAACTGAGCGCCGAAATCGCGGGAACCTGGCAATTAGTCGATTGGCAGTCATCAGAACTCACCTCGCACACCGAGGCTCGGGATCAAGGGTAGCCCTTGTTGGTAGCTGCGGCGACTGAAGTTGTAGTTATAGAGAATCGCCTCTCGAGCAGCGTTGTTGTACACGTTTTGGACGTCGAGGTAGGCGGATAGCCGCCAGTCCCGGAACTGCCAGCGTTTATCCACACGGATATCGAGCTGGTGGAACAGCGGGAGCCGCTCGCTGAAAGGCTCACCCTGCAGTGGCGTGTAGGCCCCCGCATCGGCCGCATAGAGCGCCGTGAGGGCAGGCTCGCTGAGGGCAGGCGTGTCCAGAGACCCAGAAATGACACGGAACCGGGCGCCGAACTCCCAGCCGCGCCCGAGGCGATAGCTGCCGAGCATGGTGAGGTTGTGCGTCTGATCGTACTGGAAGAGGTACTCGTCCTCCTCCGGGCTCTCTTGGCGCACGCTGCGGCTGAGCGTGTAGGCGACCCAGCCGAAGAAGTGCTTGTCCGGCTTGTACTTGAGGAGAGTCTCGAGACCCATGGTGTAGCCGGTGCCGCGGTTCCCATAGTCGAAGCCACCGTCGTCCGCGGCCTGGCGACTTACCAGGTTGCTCAGGTCCTTGTAGAAGCCCTCGACTCCGAGCTCGATGTGGCGTGTGAACTCCTGCTCGACGCCAACGCTGTAGTGCAGCGCCTGGTTCGACTCGAGGCCTGGCGTGCCGAACACATCGTCGGTCTCCTGAAACTGTGGAGGCTGACGAAACACGCCCACACCACCCTTGATGGTCGTGCGCATCGCGAGCTTCCCCGCGTCCTCGTCGCCGTCCAGCGTCGGGTTCACGATGTCGTAGCGAGCGTTGATGCGCGGTGCGAGGTCCGAGTGCCCGGAGTCGCGGGCGAAGTCGAGGCGTACCCCGGGCACGACGCGGAGGCGAGGAGTCGGAGTGACCTCGGCTTCGGCGTACCAAGCTGGACGGTAGCCGGTCCCCTTCTGGCGCTGCTCGAGCGGAGGCTTCGTCACGAACGGGCCAGGATCCGGCTCGCCGGGCCGCGGTGGCTGCGGCGCCCGCACGACGACCTCGAACGGGACGATCTGGATGTCGGTCCCGACGTTGAGCTTGGCGCCTTTGGTGAGCGTCCAACCAAACTCGCTGCGCGTCTCGATCGGCACCAAGCTGAGGTCGAAGAGGAAGCTCGAGACGGAGAAACCGAGCTTCGTCTCACCCACGCTGAGCATGGTGTTGAGCTCGAGGTCCTTGCTCAGCTTCGTCTCGTAGAGCATCTGCGCGCGCCAGAAGCTGGTCGAGAAGGAGAGATTGCCTCCAAACGCGGGATCTTGAGCCGCCGGGTCCTTGATCAGCAGCTCCAGCTCGTCGTGGGAGCCGAAGAAGCGCATCGAGAGCCGGGAATTGGAGTCCGGCTTGTGGTCGACGATGAACTGGTAGTCGTCGTACACCGGCGCGCTGGTGACGCCGGCACCGGCCTCTTCGAGCACGGGCTTGAGCCACACATCGAACCAGCTACGGCGCCCTGCCGCGGCAAAGCTCCAGTTCTTGAGCGGCCCGAGCGGCCCTTGAACGAGCACGCGAGCGTCGATCAGATCGACCTGGGCCATCCCGTGGTAGCAGCCCTTCTTGTCGCTGGCTTTTCCGTACGGACCCGTGCAGCTGATGTCTGGTTCACGCAGCGCGACGTCGACGATGCCGCCCATCACCCGTCCGTAGCGCGCGCTGAAGTTACCTGGATAGAAGTCGATGCGGTCGAGCAACTCGGTGGGCACGACGCTCGAGAGCCCGCCGAAGTGGTAGATCAGCGGAACTTCCGAGCCATCGACGAAGGTAGCCGTGTCCTGAGGAGCCGAGCCTCGAACGATCAGTAGCCCCGCGAGCCCTGGCGGTCGCGCGACACCAGGCAAGCTCTGAAGCGAGCGAAGCGCATCGCCGCTGGTGCCGGGGATGCGGGCGATCTCACGGCGTTCCACGGTGCGACGAGTGACCTCGCGCGGTGGCCGTACGCCTTGGACGGTGACCTCCTCGCCCTCGACTTCGGGCGGGAGGGCGTAGTCGAACTCGTACTCTTTGCCCGGCTCGATCTCGAAAGGGAACTTGCCCGTAGTGAAGCCTGGCGAGGAGATCTCGACGTCGTATTTTCCAGGTGGCAAACCTTCGAGCTTCCAGCGCCCCTGACCGTCGGTGGTGGTTCCAGTCTGCACGCCAGCGTTGCTGGTGACGAGGATCTGGGCACCCGCGAGGGGGCCCTTGGTGCCGGCGATGCGCAGGGAGCCGCCGATGTTTCCCGTGTTGGGGACAGCTGGCTTGGTGGGCTCCTCAGGGCCCGGCCCTTCCGGCTCGGCGGGGGTGAGCGTGAACGAATACTTGTAGCGAATCTTCGCGGGGATCGGCTTGCCATCCTTGGTTGCCGGTTCGAACACGAACTCGAGCGCTGCAGCCTCGGCTGCTTCGTCGAAGCCATTGCCGACGGGCTCGACGGATTTTGCCTCGGTGACCTTGCCGTCCTGGTCAATCGTGAGCTCCAGGACCACGTCCGCCTGAATGCCGGCTTTCTGCGCTTCCTCGGGGTACGGCGCCGAAGCGAACTTGACCAGCTTCGGGGGGACGAGCTTCGGCTTCTTCGCGGCCTTCGGATCGTCTTTCGCAGGCTTGACGACAGCGCCGGAGCTCCCACTCGGAACCGCGCCGGTGCCCGAGCCCTGGGCTGCGGCGGAGAAGGATGCGAAGGAGAACGCCAGGAACAAGCCGAGCGACGTTCCCCGGCGAACGCCAGGTGAAAGCGGAGCGGCTGTTGGGTCAGGCTGGCAGACGAGAGTGCGGCGACGCGACGACGGCAATTTTCGAGTCCTCATGGTGCGTGCAGTGCGGGAGCGAGCGCGAGCAGCGCGTCGGGAGTCTGAAACAAGCCCCGCGAGATCACTACAGAAAACCGCTCTCCGTGACGACCTCCCGAGGGCCAGCAAGCCACACCCCGAGGAACCGGCTGCCCAGCCTGGATTCGCGCACGCCCAGTGCGCAGCCACCTCGCAACCTCAGTGCGAGCCGGCGACCGACCAGAACGCTCAAACCTCAACAAAACCGTCACGAGCCCGCGCGTTTGTGGGACCCCTTGGGCGCTTCGGCCACTGGCAAAAGCACCCCACTGCGCATTCTTCGCCTTTGAAGCGCGTTTGGCTGGGTCGACCTGGCCACAGCGCTGATCGCGGTGTATGCGAGCGACGCGGTGCGGCTCGCTGGCGCGCCGACTATTTCGGATGAAGATCGTAACTTGGAACGTGAACTCCATCCGCGCCCGCCTGGGCCAGGTCTTGGAGTGGATGGATCGCACGCAGCCGG
>JAUILJ010000551.1 GCA_030433055.1 Polyangia bacterium | reverse complement strand
AGGCTACAGGTGGGGCCTGACGTATCCGGCGTTGGGGCCTGCGCGTCACTCGGCGGATGGGACGCGCAGCCAGTGGAGAGAGAAGCCAAGCAGAGCGCGGAAACGGAAGCAATCAGACCAAGTTTCAATGTGTTCATGGGAGCCAGAACGCGGTCGCCGGTGTGGGCTTACGTCTCACTGCGGAAACGCGAGCTGTGGGCTCACAGCGTCACGCCGGGCTGCGCAGTGGGGAGGGTCATGGTTGCAGAAGCCTGATGACAGATCGGCTCGCAGCCAGGGCCGTTGGGCTGGCTGTCGGTGTACTCTGGCTCGAAGATCTGTTTCACCAGCTCGCTGCCGTCATGGCTGATGCTGATGGTGACCTGCTTGGGGGCGCCTTCGAAATGGATCTCGTTGAAGCTTTGCTGCTCGGGGGCCATCGCGCAGCCCACCTCGGCGATGATGAAGCGCTTGCTGCCGGTACAGGTCAAGTTTGACTCGGAGCTGCAAGCCTTGAGTGGCAGGTTGCCCGTGCAGTCGCTGACCTCGCCGTCTGCCTCGATGTGGAAGCTGTAGCTCCCGGGCTCCCAGTGGTCCTTGTGGAAGTCGACTCGGAAACCATCGACGCATCCAATTTCCGTGCAGATTTTGCCATCCATGGGCGGAGTCGGCTCGCCGGTTGGTGGATGGGTTGGGGGTGAGGAACCACCAGCGCAGGCGACCGCGAGGCAGAGGGCGGCGCAACCGCCAAGCAGGGAACGCAACTGGAGAAAGCGGAACTTCTTCATGTCGGAGCAACGCAGGGGCTGGCCAGCACTTACGCTGGTGCAGAGTGAACCGTGACGTGCTCTCCAGCCAAGAGAGCAATGCTTATGCCGCAATGGTGTGGCTCTGCAGCGCCGGCACGATTGGCTAAAACCAATGAATTGCAATGGGTTAGCTCATGAGCGCCAGGAGACTGCAGGCGCCTGATCGAGTTGACAGATGCCCTTCAGCCCCTTACAACCTTCCGTAGCGTAACCCTCACCCATACGTAAGGGTTAGACGAGACCCCCGAACGGTGTTAGGCGGCGCCCCTCAGCGCGAAGCACAGCGCCTCACCCCCAAACTCAGCGCCTCACCCCCAGACCCGAACTCATGTCCTCCCGCAAAGTCCGCCTCCAAGTTGCCCAGCCCCACGGCACGCTGCAGCCCAAAGCAACGCTGCTGCCCGTGTCGGTGCCGAGTGACGTCGAGGTCGCCCCGGAGGACTTGCTGCAGGTTGGGGAGCTCGCCAAGGCCGTCGGCAAGACGGTGCGCGCGATTCATCTGTACGAAGACATGGGTCTGATTCACGCCCATGAGCGCAGCGAGAAGGGGCGTTACCGACTGTTCGCGCCGGACATGCTGCAGCGCGTGCGCTGGATCTCCAAGCTGCAGAGCCTGGGGCTCAGCCTGAGTCAGATCCAGGAGCTGGTGCGCGAGCACGAAGATGCTGATTCCGCGCGGCTAAGCGCGACGAAGCTGCGCCAGGTCTACGTCGACAAGCTCTCGGAGACGCGAGAGAAGATCCGTGAGCTGCGCGCTCTGGAGAGTGAGCTCCAGGCAAGCCTGCTCTATCTACACACCTGTGACTCGGCGTGCGAGCCCGCACTGCCAGTCAATTCCTGCACGGTCTGCGAGCGGCATCCGGAGGCTCCTGAAGCTCCGGCCCTCGTCGCGGGCCTCCACCTGAGCTGACGATTCGAGAAGCAAGCAAATGGCCCTCAAGTTTCCCATCTACATGGACAACCACGCGACCACACCGATGGACCCGCGCGTGTTCGAAACCATGAAGCCCTACTTCTTGGAGACCTTCGGCAACGCCGCCAGCCGCACCCACGCGTACGGCTGGACCGCAGAGGCTGCCGTGGACGACGCGCGCGAGACGATCGCGAAGATGATCGGCGCCTCGAGCGGCAAGGAGATCGTCTTCACCTCCGGCGCGACCGAGAGCGACAACCTCGCCATCAAGGGCGTCGCCCACTACTACCAGTCCAAGGGCAACCACATCATCACCAGCACCATCGAGCACAAGGCCGTGCTCGACAGCTGCAAGCGCCTGCAGAAGGAAGGCTTCGAGGTCACCTACGTGCCCGCTGGGCCTGACGGTGTCGTCGACCCCGAAGCAATCCGCGCGGCAATGACTGACAAGACCATCCTGGTCAGTATCATGCTCGCCAACAACGAAGTCGGCACCATCCAGCCGATCGCGGAGATCGGCAAGATCACCCGCGAGCGCGGCATCCTGCTGCACTGCGACGCGGTGCAAGGGCTGGGCAAGACGCCGTTCGACGTGCAGGAGATGAACGTCGACCTGGCGAGCATCACCGCCCACAAGATCTACGGCCCCAAGGGCTGCGGTGCCCTCTACGTGCGCCGCAGCAAGCCGCGCGTGCGCCTGGTCGCCGAGATGGACGGCGGCGGTCACGAGCGGGGCATGCGCTCCGGCACCCTGAACGTGCCGGGCATCGTCGGCTTCGCCAAGGCCTGCAAGATCCTCATGGAAGAAGGCGCGCAGGAGGCGGTGCGCATCCAGGCGCTGCGCGATCGCCTGCACAACAAGATCACCGACGCACTCGACGAGGTGGTGCTCAATGGCCACCCGGAGCGGCGTCTGTGTGGCAACCTGAACTTGTCCTTCTCCTTCGTCGAAGGGGAAGGCTTGATGATGGCGATCAAGGATGTCGCCGTCTCGAGCGGCTCGGCGTGCACCAGCGCCAGCCTGGAGCCTAGCTACGTGCTGCGCTCGATGGGGCTCGATGAGGAGCTCGCCCACTCCTCGATTCGATTCGGCCTCGGCCGTTTCAACACGGAAGAAGAAGTGGACTATGTCGCCGACCTGGTCATCAGCAAGGTGAACAAGCTGCGTGACATGTCTCCACTTTACGAGATGCACAAAGAGGGCATCGACATCAAATCGATTGAATGGGCCGCGCACTGATTCAGCGCAGCGGACTCGGGAGGATTCAGCCATGGCATACAGTGAAAAAGTCATCGAGCACTACGAAAACCCGCGCAACGTCGGGACCCTGGACAAGGACGCCGAGGACGTCGGTACGGGCCTCGTCGGCGCACCCGCATGCGGCGACGTGATGCGCCTGCAGATCCAGGTCAGCGACGACGGCGTGATCCAGGACGCGAAGTTCAAGACCTTCGGCTGCGGCTCCGCGATCGCGTCTTCTTCCCTGGCCACCGAGTGGATCAAGGGCAAGACCATCGACGAGGCATACGCCTTGAAGAACAGCCAGATCGCCGAGGAGCTGAACCTGCCTCCGGTGAAGATCCACTGCTCCGTGTTGGCGGAAGACGCCATCAAGAGCGCCATCGAAGACTTCAAGAAGAAGCGCGCCCAGAAGGCAGCGCTCGAGAGCTGACCATGACCCAAGCTGCCGTCGCCGCGTCCAGCGGCGCAGAGACCACACCTCAGGCTGCACAGCCCGATCTGTCTCGCGCGTTGACCATCACCAGCGAAGCGGCTGACTTCGCTCGGCAGAAGCTCGCCACGCGCGGCACGCCCGACGCAGCGATCCGTCTCGGTATCAAGGGCGGCGGCTGCTCCGGCTTCAGCTACGTGATCGAGTTCTCCGATGATCCACCGCGGGATCGCGATCGCGTGCTCGAGGTGGATGGCGTGCGCTTCTTCGTAGACAAGAAGAGCATGATCTACCTCATGGGCTCGGTGCTCGACTACGAGCGCACGCTGATGTTCCAAGGCTTCAAGTTCAAGAACCCGCAGGAGGCTTCGCGCTGCGGTTGCGGGCACTCCTTCACGGTTCGCTGAGACGAGCCGTAGCGAACACTAGCGAAAGCGGCGCCTCGGTTCCTCCAGGAATCGAGGCGTCTTTACACGCATGAACCCCTTTCAAGTTTTCGACATCCCGCCGAGCTTTGATCTGAATCTGAGCGAGCTCGAGGGGCGCCACCGCGAGCTGTCCAAGGTCTTGCACCCGGATCGCTACGTCGGCGCACCGGCAGGCGAGCGCCGCCAGGCTCTGGGCAAGGCCATCGAGGTCAACGAAGCCTGGCGCAAGCTCAAGGATCCCATCGGCCGCGCCGAGGCGCTGTGTGAGGTGCTGGGCATCGAGCGCTCAGAAGCCACCGAGCCAAAGGCCGATCCGATGCTGCTGATGGAAATGATGGAGCAGCGGGAGGCCCTGGGGGACGCGCGGCGCTCCAAGGACCTCGAGCAAGTAGAGAAGCTCGCTGCATCCATCGGCGCGCGGCAGCGTGAAGTGCTCTCGGAGCTGGCACGCCACTTCAGCGCACTCTCTGCAGCAGGGGTCGGGGGAGAGGCGCCGCGAAAGGTCAGCGACACCGACCGCGAACAGCTGCTCAGGGAGCTGGGCAAGCTGCGCTATTTCCGGCGTTTCCTCGATGAGGCGAACGCCATCCTGGACGAACTGGACTAATGCTACTCGACATCTTCGACCCCAAGGCGCCGCCCAAGGCCATCGGCATCGACCTGGGGACTACCAACTCCGTCGTCGCCCACGTGCGCGATGGGCGGCCGGTCGCGCTGATCAACTGTGACGGCACGGCGCTCCTGCCCAGCGTGGTTCACTATGGTCCGCGCGGAAATGTGATCGTGGG
The DNA here is from genome assembly GCA_030433055.1 of Polyangia bacterium. GTDB lineage: Bacteria > Myxococcota_A > Polyangia > Polyangiales > Polyangiaceae > JAHBVY01. The sequence continues at coordinate 1,303 of JAUILJ010000551.1, read as the reverse complement.
GCGGAACGCCCAGAGCTACGCGACCAGGGAACCCGAACGCACCATCATCAGCGTCAAGCGCTTCATGGGCCGCGCCTCGGATGATCCTCAGACGAAGGCCCTCGGCGCATACAAGTTCAAGGCGCCGGAGAGCGAGGCCGCTGGTCGCGTCGTGCGCTTCGACCTGGGGAGCGATGGTGATCGGACTCCGGTCGAGGTCAGCGCGGAGATCCTCAAGAGCCTGAAGCAGAGCGCGGTAGAGCAACTGAACGCTGTGGGCGGCGCGGTGATCACCGTGCCGGCGTACTTCGACGACGCTCAGCGCCAGGCGACCAAGGACGCCGGCAAGCTCGCTGGCCTCGAGGTGCTGCGGTTGCTGAACGAGCCGACGGCGGCTGCGCTGGCTTATGGGCTTGAGAAGCAGCAAAACGGCGTGTTCGTCGTGTTCGACCTCGGAGGTGGAACCTTCGACGTGACCATCCTGCGGCTCGAAGACGGGATCTTCCAGGTCATGAGCACCGGGGGCGACAGCGCTCTGGGCGGCGACGACATGGATCGCTCCCTGGCTCACGAGCTGCTCCCGGTGATGGGCTTCGAATTGGATCCTGACGGAAACACAACGGCGCCGCCCGAGATCATCAGCCTGGCGCTGGAGACGGCGCGCAAGGCAAAGCACGCCCTGACAGAGACGGAAGAAATCGTGCTGGAGCTGCCCAGGAAGGGCGGAGGCAACGCCGAACACCGCGTGAGTCGTGGCCACTTCGAGGCGCTGATCGAACCGCTGCTGTCCCGCACGGGGCGCAGCTGCCGCCGGGCCCTGCGTGACGCCGGTATCGACGCCGGGGGCGTGGATGGCGTCATCCTCGTCGGCGGCTCGACCCGCGTGCCCAGAGTGAAGAGCTTCGTCGCGGAAGTGTTCGGCAAGGAGCCGCTCGGCGACATCGATCCGGATCTGGTGGTGGCCTACGGGGCCGCGGTGCAGGCGGACTTGCTGGCCAACGCGAGCGACGAGGTGTTGTTGCTCGACGTCTTACCTCTTTCCCTGGGGATTGAGACGATGGGTGGAGGCGTGGACAAGATCTTGCCACGCAACACGACCATCCCGGTGGGTGCCCGCAGCACCTTCACCACCTTCGCTGACAACCAGACCGGGTTCGAGGTGCACGTCGTGCAGGGCGAGCGAGAGCTGGCGGGCGACTGTCGGTCCCTCGCGCGCTTCACCTTGAAGGGCGTTCCGCCGATGCCTGCAGGCATGGCGCGCCTCGAGGTGGAGTTCCACGTCGACGCAGATGGCTTGCTCCAGGTTCACGCAAAAGAGCTGACG
>JAUILJ010000550.1 GCA_030433055.1 Polyangia bacterium | reverse complement strand
CGTCACTGGCATCATGTCCGCGACGAAGACCAGCGACATCAAGGACGACTGTGACGGGAACCGTTGCCCTGGGGATTCAGACTCGGACATCGATAGCGCAAGGACGCTCGCCACGGTGTCCAACATCGGCTTCGGCGTGGGCATCCTCGGCCTGGGGCTAGGCATCGTGGGGCTGATTACTGACAGCAGCGGCTCGGCGCGGGTGCCTCCTCGGGCCCTGCGCAACGCTCGGCGTGGAGTATCACTGACACCAGTGGTCGGGCTCGGATCGTTCAACGTGGTGGGGAAGTTCTGAGATGTCGCGTGCGCCTGTCGCAGCTCGTTGTCGTGTGGTAGCGCCCCTGGCGGCCCTGGTTCTTCTGGGGAGCGCCTGCGGCACCATCACGGGGCTCAACGACCTGGAAGCGGATCCGACGTTCGCCGGCAAGGGGGAGAGCGGCGGTGCGGCGGGGAACGGTGGCAGCGCTGGTGCGGCGGGGAACGGCGGGAGCGCAGGCTCTGCTGGCAACGCGGGCACGGGTGGCATGAGCGGCGGCGGCAGCGGCGGCACCGGTGGGATCATGTGGGAGGTGCCCGAAGGCTGTGACGCAGTCCCATCGGTCGAGAACGTGTCCATGGTGCTGATGGTCGCCCGCGGTATGAGCTCCGTGGTGCGCACCAACGTCAAGAACGCGGTGCTGGAAGAGAGCGCGCCGTGGACCAAGGCGCAGATCGCGCTGGACATTCTGCCTCAGGAGAACACGCAGAGTTGCGGAGACGCGCTCGGTAGTGGTCACCCCATCGTGGGGCCGGCGCTCGCCTCCAGCGGTTCATTCCGCACGGATGCAGCGCAGTTCTTTCAGACGCTGAGCGCTGCTCCGGGCAAGTCGGACTCTCCCGAACTCAGCCTGCGTTACGCTCAACGAACCTTTGAGCAGCACCCGGAGTACGAGGCCAAAGCAGCGATCCTGATCACCGACGAGCAAGAAGAAGGTTGCGACTTCAGCTGGGCTGAAACCCAAGCGACCGCGAACTTCATGATCAGGAACCCGCCGTTCGCGCGCACCTACGCCACCGCGTTCTCCAATCTCATAGACTACACGGCAGTGCTGGTGGAGCTGGGAGGTACGCTACCTCTGCAGGGGGTCAGCGCGGACATCTCCGACATGCTTGGCCTGATCTACCAGGAGCTGCACGACTGCACCCTGCACTTCGATCACACGACTCAAGCCGAGCTGGCCATGAATGGCCGCCGGGTGCTCTTCACGCCCAACATGGATCAGTGCGCCTTCAACCAGGACGACGGCTACTACGCAGCAGGCGACGGGCTGATCAACCTGTGTCCGTTCACCTGCAACAAGCTGGTGCAGGACCGCCGCGCGGAGGATCCCAAGGCCGTCATTGCCTACTGCCCGGACTGATCGCCGAAAGGGAAAGGTCCTGAGCGCAGCCGGCGTATAAAGCCAACTGGATGCAAGTCGCCGGGGCTGCACCTTGACGACCTGACTCCGCGCGGCAGCGTCGTGGCGGTTTCGCTGCCTTAGGGCAGCGTGCTAGCCTGCGTTCGCCTGGCTGCTACTACCGCTACTCTTGCTGCTTCGCCGCAGGAGAGTTCTGCCAAGCGGCCTGCGGCCCACGTGACAAGATAGGCAGCTGCTCCCTTCCGGTGTCGGTCAGCGTAGGGTACCGTCCGTGACGCGCCCGACTGTCGGGAGCCGACCAGGGGAGGAGAACTGACATGCAAGGTGGATTTGGAGCCGGGCACCCAGGACAGCCAGGGGGATACGGCCCGCCTCAGGGTGGCGTTGCACCGGGCATGGCGCTCAGCGCGCCGCGACCTGGAGGCGGATATGAGTTCACTCCGGATCAAGACCAGAAGCTGGCATCCACCGGGAGCAAGCTCCTGTTCGCGGGGATCATGCAGATCATCTGGGGAGTCGGGCAGCTCCTGTTTTCGTGGGCGTGGGGCCTGGGCCAGTGGTTTTACAACCTACCGATCTCGTTGACCCTGATCGTGATCGGCATCCTCGCCATCGGCGTGGGCAGCTCGTTCAAACAGATCGCCCAGACCCAGGGCAGCGACATCGATCACCTGATGAGCGCGGTCGGCAAGCTTGGCGGCATGGCGGTGGTGCAGATCGTCGGGTTCGCGCTCGCGATGATTCTCGGGGCGGCGGTCGTCGTCATCGGCGTCTTCCTGGGTGTCGCGCTGCTGGCGGCGGGCGGCTGAGCACGCGGGTCGAGCCCACCTGGGATCTCAGCCCCGCTGCACGCTACTGGTGACGTCGCGCGCCTCGACGAACTCGCTGGGGTCGATGGCGTCGCTGAGCAGGTAGGCGCGCGTGGGTGTGTTGCTGTAGACGACACAGACATCGTCGGTGAGATGGAAGGTCTGGGGCAAGTCTTGCTCGCCCAGGATGGAAAAGTACCTTCCATTCCTCCAGTCCTCGACCAGGTGTGGGTTGGGAGCGCAGTCCGACGCAGTTGCGATCGGCTGCTTGCACAGCGGATCACCGAAGACGTCGCGAGCGCTGGTCAGCCCGGGCCCCCCAGACGGATAGCAACGGGTCACGCCATCATCGCGGCGCCTCGGTGAGCACGCTACCTCCCAGCGCGTGTCGTACCATCCGTTGTGCTCCAGCAACGCGCCGGACTCGGCTGACGTACCCATTATCCTGCGGATACGTCGCTCGCCGAATTGCTTGTCCTCGTTGGCGACGAACGCGGACCAAGCAACGAGTTCACCCAGCTCGGACACCGCGTCCGTGTACGACGTACACCCGGACGACTCGTCGCTGTAGACCGTACCGGTGACCTTGGGTCCGACGCGGTAAAAGTCGACACCGGTGGAACAGGCGTCGCCGTTTGGAACGCCGTAATCCATAGCAAAGGCTGCCCCGCACTGATTCCAGACGAAGCGGGTCGGCAACGGAGACTCACAGCTCGCGTCGGAGTAACCGGAGTCGACTGGCGACGCCACGGGCACGTAGGCGCCCTTCAGAGACCGCACCGGGGTCTCCAGCTGGGTGTCGTAGAGCGTACTCGGCGTCTCGGAGCCGTCGCTACCAACGAGCAGCGTGCGCTCCAGGCGGTCATCCACGGATACCCTGACGGGCTCAGCCTGAACGACGGCTTCGAGGCCCAGCCGCTCACCGACCTCGAAGATGTGATCCCCGAGGGTCGTTTCCCTGGGGCTACAACCTGTGCCCGAGTAATACTGCACGGGCCGCGCCACTCGGTCACCGGTGCGAACGACGTCCGCACCGTGGTCGGGCAGGCAATACTCCTCGGAGGCCTGCACTATCGAGTAGACACCTGGCTCGGTCTCTTCGCTGCCAATGAAGAGAGGGTGAGTGCAGCTCGAGTCGGCGTATCCCAGCGTTATCGAGCGCGGGAGGCACCAGTACCCCGCCTCCAGGTGCGAGAATCCGCAGTCCACCTCGAGCTCGGTGTCGTACCACCCAGCGAACTTGCGCTGATCGCCGATCACGACCCACTTCGCGCGGAGCCGAGAGCCGGAGTGAGTCCCCAGAGGGCCGACCGGCGGCTCCGGCTGGGTCTCTCCACACGCCCCGGTAAGCAGCGCACTGCACGCGATGGCCCAAGCTAGCCTGCTCCGTCCCCTCACCCCCTGGATGCTACGCTCGCCCGCGTGGACAGTCCAGCACCCGGACGGCGCGCTGCAAGCTGAGAAGCCGCTTCGACTCCACAGAGTCGATATCCTCGGGGTAATACGCGTAGAGGTGGGTGGCGACCTCTGCACGCATGGGTCTGCGGTGAGTCTTCAGGCAGCCGATTCGTCTGCTCGCCCAGACACTGACCGCTCGCGCCAGCAAGTGCACCCTCACCCCCAAACAAGCAAACAGGAGATCAGGGTGCGCCTGGTGTCACGGTTCGGCGTAGCCCCGGCGTATGGGAACTTGGGGTGAATTTGAGCTGATTCTGCTGGTTTGCGCTGGCTTGATTGGTGGCTGCAACTCCAATCAGCCAGCCGATCAGGCACATGGCCTCGGCTCCCCCAGCGCGAGCATCACACGCGAGCGAGCGCCCATCGCAAGTGCACCGAGCGTGCGGCAGGAGCCGCCAAGCCCTCCCGCTCCGGAGCCGGCGTGCCCAGCACCTACGAAGAAACAGAAGCGAAGGTTTGCGAAGGCGCTTCAGCTCGCAAACACCACCCCCGCCGCTCAACCAGAACGCGCACTGGCGGAGTTCATCCGCGTCCGCCTCGATCAGCTGTTTCAATCAGGTTGTGGGGTGAGGCTCGATTCCAAGGGACTGACCCAACAGATCGCGCTGCTCAGCGATGATCCTCCGGACGACGAGTTGGCATTCGGGAAGAACATCACCGTGCAGCAGCTCGCGGATCATGTGCTGGTCGACTACGCCACCGAGCACGGCGATGGAGTCGCGGTCTACGCCTGGAACGGCAAACACACCGTCACGCGCATCAACCTCACACGTCGTGGGCCGAACATCCGTGATCGGCTAGCGGTACTGTCGACCCGTCTGTTCCAGCCGACAGGCGTCAAGGAACCGCTGCTGGTCGTGCAGATGTCGAACTTCTGGTACACCTCGTGCTGGGGCCAGCAGCGTTTTCGATTATTCGCAGCGAGCGGCGATCCGTATTCACCCAAGGTGCTGATGACTCGCAACATTTCCGCCAGGAAGTGTGAGTTCGATGAAATCGAGATCCACAGTGACCGCATCCGCTTCGGCTACGCCGGGAGCGACCAGGTGTTCGACGATCGCGGGATCCCGCGCGGATACAACCTGGATTTCGAGTACGACTCGGGCAAGCTGGTGCAGCGCTTCGCCTCCACCTCCGAACCGCAAGACGTGGTCTCCGACTGGCTCACGGCGGGTTGGTCACTGGCGCGGGAGGGGACCGCCCCAGGCGCTCGCGCGTCCCTCGAACGGGAGCATGCTCGCCTGGCAAAGGCCATCAAGGCAGCGCGCAAGGAACACGACGCAACGAAGCCCTTCAGTAGCAAGACGCTCCCAGCGACCAGCGCGGACAAGCTCGTCGTCACGGTCTACTGCGCCGACCCTCACTCCACACCGGCGAGACCGTGCACTGCGTGGTCGGAGCCCGTGGATTTCTACCTCCAGAAGCAAGCCAAGGCCTGGCGGATCCAGGACGTGAAGCTTCGCTAGGTGAAGGGGGGCGCCCCGCAGGTTTCACTACGCGCTTCCGCGCGTTCGGCTCGCAGGGGCTCGCCGACCGTGGTTCTCACTGGACTCCGTCCAGCTTGCTGGACTCCGTCCAGTTCGAATCGAACCTCGACGGAGCACACCTGCGGGGTGGGCAGCTCGCTCCGGCCAGCTTTGCTGGCCTCCGCGAGCTGCGCGCCCCGCAGGATTCACTACGCGCTTCGCGCGTTCGGCTCGCAGGGGCTCGCCGACCGTGGCCGCTCGTGAACTCGTCCAGCTTGCTGGACTCGTGCACTCGCGGTCGAACCTGCGACGGAGCACATCCTGCGGAGTGGGCAGCTCGCTCCGGCCAGCTTTGCTGGCCTCCGCGAGCTGCGCGCCCCGCAGGATTCGAACCTGCGACCTGCGGATTCGAAGTCCGACGCTCTATCCAGCTGAGCTAGGGGCGCATGTCGCGGGGTGAGCCGCGAACGGCGGGATAGTGTGAGGCATTCGCGGGATGGTCAAGGGTGGATCGTGTGCGGAGCGCGGACTTGGCGAGTCTGGTACTCTGAGCCAGAAAGCTGGCAACGGATAAGGAGCAGGCCGTGCGCACAATCAACCCCCTCAGCATCCCCATGGCGCTCGCCTGCGCGTGGTTGGTCGTGGGCTGCGGCAAGACGAGCGACGGACCGAGCTCTCCGCCCCAGGGGGAGTCGGGATCGCGCCTCCTCGGGATCTGGCAGCAGGTGGGCGAGATCCGCGCGCCCACTCGGCGCTGGTATGACACCACC
>JAUILJ010000549.1 GCA_030433055.1 Polyangia bacterium | reverse complement strand
CGGCGTCGCGCTGACGCGCGTCAGCGCTCAGCCAAGCCTGAGTGATTGCGCGGCTAGCGCGAGGATCCTTCAGGCGCGCCATCGCCAGGATCGCCTGACCCTTGACCAGCGGATCATTGGCCTCGGCGAGCTGGGCCAAGACGTCCGCGTGCTGGGACGCGCCGCGCTCTCCGAGCGCGAAGGCCGCGGCCGCTCGGGGGAGCGGCCCGGCCTCCAGCGAGCGCGCGATCTCGGCGAGCCGCGCCGTGTCCTGCGCAGTGCCCACCAGACCGAGCCCCAGCGCCCCGCACGCGCGCACGCTGGGCGCGTCACTCTCCAGCAGCTTGAGCAGGAGCGGCCGCGCCTTTGGATCCTCCATGCGCGCCACGGCGAAGGCTGCGGCGACGAGCACCGGGTCAGCCTCCTCCGAGCGTACTTGATTCCCTGGGGCAACTAGCTCGGACAGCTTGGGGAGCAGCGCGGGGTCCTTCAACGCCGCGACGGCGAGCATCGCCCAGACGCGCAAATCGGCGTCCGCCTTGCCCGTCGCATACGCCACGAGCGACGGGCCAGCGCCCTTGTTCTTGATGTGTGAGAGCAGCTCGAGGGCAGTGCGCTGCTGGGTGCCCTGATCGTCGCTCAGCGCGTCGAGCAGCGGCTTGACCGCGCGCTCGCCGATCTTGGCTAGCTCGGCGGAAGCCTTCTTCGCCTCGGCGGCGTTCGCGCTCTTGGAGAGGTGCACCAGCGGGAAGGCCATGGCGCCATAGATCTCGACGAGCAGGCGGCGATAAATAGGCTTGCCCGGGTTCCCCAAGGCGACCGGCAACAGCTCCTTCTCGAGCGACTCCAGGGTGCCGCGCCCGAGGTTCAACTGCATGCTGATCCGCGTGGCTTGGCTGACCAGATCTTCGTCCGGAGACGCGCGCACCACGCGCCGCAAGAGTCGATCGGCTTCGTCGATCTCGCCGCGATTGATCAGCAGCTCAGCCAGCTGGAAGTAGACGGGGAACAGCCGATCGTTCTTCGAGATCGCCTGGCGGAACTGAGCGATGGCTTTGTCGTTGTCCTGGCGACGGCGATACATCTCGCCGAGCTTGCGGTGCCCTTCTGCGTCGTCAGGGGACAGCTCGACTGCTCGGGCGGCGTATTTGATCGCCGCGTCGTCTTGGTACAGCTCTGCGGCGTAGTTCGCCATCCGTTGGTAGTACTCTCGAGCGCGCTTCGGTTCGATCTTGACCAGTTTCTCGAGCACCGCGATGGCGCTCTTGAGCTTGCGCTGCACGACCAGCACGTGCTCCAGCCTGAGGAAGCTCTCAGCGTCTCCCGGCGCGGCGTCCGTGACCTTCTTCAGGACCTTCTCCGCCTCTGAGTAGCGCTTGCGCCTCACGTGTATTTCCGCGAGGAGCCGTCCAGCGTCCAGGTCCGCTGGCTTGCTGTTGAGCCTGCGGCTCAGCGGGTTCACCTTCTCTTCAAGCTGCCCGGAGAGGGACCACAGCGTGACGATGTGCTGGCGCGCCTCGCGCGCGACATGAGCCGCGCTGGCGTCGAGCAGCATGGTCTCCCAGATCTTGAGCGCTTGGTCGTATTGGGCGCGCTTCTGCGTGGCGGATGCGCCTGCGCCGGTGCGCTCCAGGGCGAGCGCATACGCCTTCTTGTAGTTCGTGAGCTTCGGGGCGAGCTTCACGGCCTGCGCGAGGCTCTCGAGCGCCTCCTTGGGCATGTCGTGCTCCAGGTAGACTTCGCCCAGGGTGTAGAGCGCCCGAGCCTTGTTCGGGATCAGGCTCATGATGCGCTTCCAGGTGCGCACAGCCTTGTCCTTGTCGCCCTCCTGGTAGTAGCGGTCGCCGAGCTCCACCAGGTGCCGCGGATCTCGAGGGTCACGCGCCAGGCGCTGGAGCACGGCCATCGCGCGCTTGCGCTCCTCGACACGTTCGTAGAAATCGACCAGCGCGGCGAGGGTCTCCTCGTCACCCTTCGAGCGATCCTCGAGCTTCTTCAGGTGTTCGAGCGCTGCCTTGCGATCGCCGCGCTGGATCAGCGCTTCAGCCAGCTGGAAGACGAAGTCCGGGTTGCGCGGTGCCGCGCGGATCAAAGCCTCGTACTGCTTGATCGCCTCCTCGAGCTCACCCTGGATCTGCAGCAGCTGCACGACCTTGAGCCGAGTCTCGATGTCGCTCGATTTCTTGCCCAAGGCTTCTTGATAGGCCTTGAGCGCCTTCTTTACCTGACCTGTCTCCTCGTACAGCGCGCCCAGCATCTTTGCGCGATAGAAGTCTCGCGACTTCTCCTTCTCGACCATGCTGATGAGTTCACGCAGCTTGTCTTCCGCGCGGTAAACCTCAACGATGACGTCGTAAATTTCGCGGCGCACGCCTGCGGACTCTCCTGCGATCCGCAGCGCGTGCTTCAGCGTCTTTAGCGCGTCTTTGGTCTTCTTGGCCTTGGCCTGCGCACGCCCCAGATCCCGCAGCGCCGGCGCGAGCACGCGGTTGTCGCCGCTCGCGTGCTTGACCACGTCTTCGAACTCCTTGACCGCGCGCGAGTATTTCGCGCGCAGCATCAGCTCACGGCCCAGTTCGGCGCGCACGAAGAAGCTGCCCTTGGCGCGCTTGACCAGCTTCTCGTGGTAAGCCGAGGCTTCCTTGTAGCGCTCGAGGTCCAGCGCGAGACCCATCAGCGTGCGCAACGTCTGCTCGATGTCTGCGTCGATCTTCAGCCGAGGCAGCGCCTTCTCGAAGCGCTCGAAGGCGCCCGCTTTGTCGCCCCGGTCCTGGAGCAGCTGAGCGAGGGCGATCAGGGCGACGTGATCCTTGGGTCGCTCCGTGATCGCCGCCTCATAGGTGCTGACGGCGCGATCCATCTGCCCGTCCTGGCGATAGATGCCGGCCAGCGCGACCTTCGCGTTGTAGGCCTTCTTGCCGCTACCCTTGGCCAGCTTCTCCAGGTCCTCGATCAGCTTGTCCAGCTTGCCGTCTCGTTCGCGGTAGAGCTGGGCCAGGCGCTGGAGCGGAAACTGGGCACCCGGTTGCTTGAGCACGATCCCGCGGTAGCGCTTGATCAGCTTGTCCGGATCCTGCTTGCGAGTAGGCTTGGCCCGAGGCTTCTTTCCCTGCGGTTTCGCGCGGTGTGGCTTGGCGGCGCCCGGCTTGGGGCGCTTGCGGCCTCCGGGGTTGAACTGAGCGTCTGCGCTGCCAGCGACCGTGAGCCCGATGAGCAAAGCGAGCGCCGCGCCAGCGCGGCCGAGCCAGCGCCCCCCGGCGCGCCCTGTCGTGGTCATCGAGCGACCCTTCCCCGGCGAACGCATGGGACAACCTTAGCAAAAGCCGCCCAAGCGACAGCGCCCTGGGTGTATGGCGCGATAAAACCCAGCCCGAGAGCGCTCAATGCGCGCCTCTCCCCCCAAAACTCGCGAACTATTCGCGTTCTCGCCGCCGTGGAGGGAGCGTGCCGGCGCGCCTTTTCCGCCTCACCACGCAGGAGCGCTCGCGGGCGCGGGGCCGCGAGCTGCTCTGGCTGCCGAGGAGTGACAGAGCCCATCCCGGGTGTGACGGATGAGCCCGGTGGAAGTTTGGCCCTCAGTTGCCGCCGCCGAAGCCGCCGAAGGGCGTGCCGCCGCCCCCCCCGCCGAAGGGCGTGCCGCCCCCTCCGCCTAGCAGGCCACCGCACTCGTTGCCGCAAGACGAGAAGACGCACTGTACGGAGTTGAACGCCTGGAGGGCGGCGTTGAAGTCCCCGTTGAAGCAACCGAGCAAGCACTGGAAGTCGAGCCCGCCGCCTCCGCCGCCACCGCCGGCCAAGCACTGGGTGACTGCGCAGATGGCGCCGTCGCGACAGGCCTGATCGAGCAGACACTCCTGCGCTTGTGGGCAGCTCTGACCGACACAGCTGATGCAGTCGACCACGCCGCCTCCACCGCTACCCCCGGTTCCACCGTTGCCGCCGTTGCCGCCGTTGCCGCCGCTGCCCCCGTTGCAGTCGCTGCCGCAGGTGGTGCTCTGGCAGGTGCCGAGGCCGAGCGCGAGCTGGGCTGGCTGACCTTGCACGCCGCCGTTCTGCTGAATCACCTGGCCACACGGTCCGAGGCACTGAGCGCCGCTGCAGCCCGCGTCCTTCGCGCAGTCGACGATCGCGATGCAACCCATGTCGCCCTGACACGCGTCCCATTCGTCGCGGCAGCCGTCACAGGTACACACGTCGCACTCGTCGGCCGCTGCCGCGAGGCAATCATCTCCGGCACCACCCGAGGCACCGCTGCCCCCGAAGCCGGCGTCTCCACCGAAGCCACCCTCGGCACCAAAGCCACCTTCGCCGCTGATCCCGCCGCTGCCGCCCTCGGCGCCGCTGCCTCCAAAGCCAGCGTCTCCACCGAAGCCGCCTTCCGCGCCAGCACCTCCGGTCGCGAGCGTGCCTCCCACGCCACCGTTGCCTTCGGGGACCCCGAAGTCGATCGTGGTGCGGCCACAGGCCGTCGCCCACACCAGCCCTGATACCAGGAACAGACCAAGACCTAGCTGACGCTTCGTAATCGACACTCGCATGTTAAGACTCCATCCGCGCGTGGACTCCTGTACGAGGAGCTGGCGTGCGAGCCGGGCGCGGTGCGGGAAGGGGAGGAGAGGCGCAGAGTTTAGCACCCGATGTCCTTCCACGAAACGCAGAGCCACGCGTCACGCTCCGATTGTTGGACGCTTCAAGCTTCAAGCTTCTCGCTCCGACGTCGGCTCACACCGTGACTGGCACCACGACTGGCACCGCGACTGCTGATCGCGGTGTAGGTCCGAGGCGCGTGGAACCGGCGCTTCGGCGAAGCAGGCCAGCAAAGTTTGCGACTTGGAGGCGGGCTCCAGTCAGGAGCAAACGGCGCGGTTGGAAGATTGCAGCTCCGCACGATCTCTCCGCGCGCCTGTGCACTTCGCGCCAAGGACGCGCTCCGTCGTTCAGGTTGGCGCGCACAAACGGCGCGCGGCCATCCGTGCCGATGGTCACCGATGGCCGCGGGGAGCCTTGCAGGCGCTCAGGGAAGCTTGGGCTCTTCGAGCTTGCCTTCGCACTCCAGCGAGTGGAGGAACGCGACGAGCTGCTTGATCTCCGCGTCCGACAGCTTGCGGTTCTCGAGGCGTGAGTGCTTGTTGGGGTTGTCGTAGCCGCCACCGGCCATGAACTTCACGGCCTCCTCGAGGGTCTTGGCGTGCCCATCGTGGAAGTAGGGCGCGGACTTGCTGACGTTGCGCAGGCTCGGCGTCTTGAACGCGGCGAAGTCCGTCGCGCTCTTCGACACCGCCTTGCGCCCGGGGTCAACTTCATCGGGCTTCTTGCCCTCGATACCCACGCCGACGTTGTGGAACGCGCCGTCGGCGACCGCGAAGGCGTCGGAGAACATGGGCGGAGTGTGGCAGGTGTTGCAGGCGGCCTTGCCCACGAAGAGCTTCCAGCCGTCCTGCTGCTCACTGGTCATCGCCGACTTGTCCCCGGCCATGAACTTGTCCCACTTTGTATCCGCGCAGAAAAGGGTGCGCTCATAGGCGGAGACCGCCTTGGCGATGTTGTCCGGCGTGACGCTGTCCTTGCCGAACACCGCGTCGAACTGCTTCTTGTAGCCGTCGATCTTCGCGATCTCCTTCGCCTTGTCCTCGAGCTTGTCCTTTCCGACTCCCATGTTGCCGCCAGCCCAGGCGCCCTTCATCTGCGCCTCGAGGTTGTCGGCGCGACCGTCCCAGTACAGCTTCGGCAGGTAACCCACGTTCCACATCGTCGGGGCGTGGCGGGTCAGGGGCTTGTCCCCTGCGCCGATCGCGAGGGGATCGTGCCCACCGGTTCCGTCCTCGTTCTGATGGCAGGAGTAGCAGGCGCGGCTGCCATCGGAGCTGAGTCGCTTGTCGAAGAACAGCTGATGCCCGAGCTCGACCTTCTCCTTGGTCATCTCGT
>JAUILJ010000548.1 GCA_030433055.1 Polyangia bacterium | reverse complement strand
CTCGAGCGGAGCCGTCACGCTGATGCGGGGATCGGCGCCAGCCATGATGCTTCCGCCACCACCTTGGGAGTGGCCGCTGGTGCCAACCCGAGCCAGATCGAGCTTACCCTGGTAGACGCTTCCGCTCTTCGCAGCTTGTTCCGTGAGGTAGTCGAGGCAGGCCAGCATCTCCTTGCCGGTACCCGCGTTGGACGTGTTCGCCGCAGCCACGACGAAGCCGTGGGAAGCCCAGTGGGTGAGCACGCCAGCGTAGATTGGAGGCGCCGCGGTGGTGCCGTTACCCCAGAGGATGATCGGATGCTTTCGGCCCTCCTCGCCCAGCGCCTCCGGGCGGAAGATGGTGCAGCTGGGCCCCTCTCCTCCGCTGGTCGTCGAGAATGGGCCGGCGGCGGCGAAGTCTGTTACCGCAGGGAAAGGCGGCGCGCCGGTTCCACCGGCAGTGCCACCAGCACCTGGGCTGCCGCCTTGGTCCGACCCACCAGCCGCCGTGCCACCTTGGGAGCCACTGCCCGCCTGCGAGGTTCCGCCGTATCCCTCGCCGCCGTATCCCTCGCCAGCAGCGCCGCCCGAAGCCGCGCCCGCAGCGGCAAGATCGCCCCCGCCGCCGCCATTCAGCTCACCGCCAGCGCCCCCACTGGTCGCCACCAGCCCCGGCGTTTGCTCACCACCACCGCCGCAGCCAATGGCGCAGAGCAGTGGAGCCAACGCCAGCCACCGCAAGTCCCTCATGCCCTTCCTCCGTTCAACGGCGAGGCGCTTTCACCTCGGCTCCGAACGGCGGTCACTCTGACACAATCAGGAAACCCAGGTAAGGCCGGGGACCGACCGGCTCACGGATTGTCGCGCTCTGCCAAGTCGCGTTGCGGCGACCCGAGAGAATTCCGGTGTGGGAACTCCCGGATCGCTCCCTGCGCTTCAGTTCAACGACACGGTTGTCACTCAGTCACGCGAGCAGTGCGCATTGCACCGGCGAGCGACTGCCTGTGGCGATAACCGCATTCCAGTCGGGCCAGGCGCGTCACTCGGAGCAACCGAGCCCATTTGCCCCAGCCGTGAGCACGTACTTCGGCGACGGACAAGACCGAGTGCAGAGCGCGGAGCGACAGCCACCAACTCCATACGGAACCGCGTAGGTGCAGCCACCGGCGCCACAAGTGTACTTCACCCCCGTCGCCGAATCGGCACCGACACCGGCAACGGGAGAGGTCACGCAGAAGCCGAAGATGTTCACCTCACCCGGGCCGCAGCCGGTGTTGGCCTGGGGCGACGGACAGGTGTTGAAGTGCCGCGGGCTACCATCGGGGCACGGGGGAAGACACAGCGGCACGCCGCTGTCTGGCACGAGGCCAGGCGGGCACTGCCCGGGGCTCTGCGCTGGCGGCGTCGGCTCACCTGGCTTGTTTGGCTTGTCGGGCTGCGACGGTGTGCTGGTCGAGATATCGACCAGGTAACCGTACTTCATGTTCGTGAGCAGGGTCTTCTCGAGGATCCAGGCGTAGCCGCCGTCACCCCAGCTCGTGCCCCAGGAGTTGTGCAGCAAATAGTAGGTGCCGTTGCCCTGGGTCTTGTAGCCCGCGATGACCATCGCGTGACCCGAGCGACTGGCGCGGAAGTCTCCGTCGGGGATCACGGCGTTCTTCCCCCGCACGTCCTGAAAGCGGCTGTCCACGTACATCGCAAACCAAACGTTCTGACCCTTGGCGAGGGCTCCTTTGAGCTCTGCCGGATCCATCACGTTGATCTCGGTGATGTTCGTGACGCGCACGTTGGCCGCCTTGTCCATGCTGGAGAGCTTGGCGCTATCGACCGGTTGATTGCAGGACGTGCCGGTGATCGAGCCGCAGTCGCAGTAGCCCCCGCTGTACCAGGAGCAGGCGGTCTTCGCGTTGTAGCGCCAGGAGGGCTCGACGCTGAGCGGCTTGTCGCGGTTTGCGTCCGCGGCGGACTGCATGGACGGGTAGTGGTAACGGCCCCAGATCTGCATCACCGAGACGTTGCCGGGAGAGCCTCCCGACTGGGCGATGGCGTGGTCCACCGCTCCCGCCAGGCTGAACGCGGTGCACGCACCCACGGGCCCCTGATCTCGCACCGGACCTTCTTTCCCTGCGGAACGATGGTCAACGCTGGCAGGCAGCGGCTCCGCACCAACGTAGTTCGAACCGGCGTCGAAGCGCTTGCGGCTCACCAGGGGCTTCGAGGCCGTGCTCACGAAACCGTACTGGGGCGTCATGCAGTCGAGCAGGATCGGTGTGCCCGTCACATTGACGGAGCCACAGGAAGACAGCGCCTGAGCCGAGGAAGGCTGACCTGGGGCAGGAGCAGGCTGGCCTGGGGTGAGGCCTGGCACGACCGGCATGGGGATGCCGTTGACCATCGTCCAGCCCTGAGGCAGCGGCAGATCCGCGATGTTCGCGGGGATCGGCAGCGTGAAGCCCAGGGGTGGGGGAGGCGCTGCCGCCTGCACTGGCGGGGGAGCGGCGGGCGGCGGCGCTTGAGCCGGTACCGCGTACTGGCCAGGCGGAGGAGTCGGTGACTGTCGGCTGCTGCGCCCAGACTGAATCGTGCAGGCGCTGACCAGAAACAGCGTGACGCACGCGCCCGTCATCAAACCCGAGCCGGTACGCGTGAGCAGGCCCTTGTCAGTGTGCATTTCGCTCTGAAGTCGCCCGCTTTGAAGTCGCCCGCTTTGAAGTCGCCCAGTGCGGAGTCGTCTGGTCATCCCACAAACCTATCATGTCGAACGGGCCCGAACCTGAGCACGTATTGAGTAATACGGAACACGCCGACGTTTTCTGCGCCGTTAAACCCAGGCGCGACATTGCGTCCGCCGACACCTGGCGCAGACCTAGCAGGCTGCAGGACACTGGGTCGATGTAGGCAGACGCGACCTAGCGATTCAGACCGAGGGGCGCCGAGAGCCGCGCCATCAAGGTCCCCATGATCGGGGACACCCAGCGACCGAGCCCGAACTGCGCAGGATAGACCACGCTATCCCGCTCTCGCTCGATCGCCCGCATGGTGAGCTTGGCGAGCTTGTCCGTCGTGCCCTTGAACGGACCGAGTACGGCCTTCGCCCGCTCGTCCGTCGCCATCAGCTTGGTGAGCATCGGAGTATCCACGGGGCCCGGGAACACCGTCAGCACATGAACGCCGCTGCCTGCGAGTTCGATACGAAGCACCTCATCGATGCTCACCAGCGCGCGCTTGGTCGCGATGTACACAGAGGCCAGATTCGTGGGAAAAAACACCGAAGCCGTGGCGATGGATACCAGGCACCCGAAGCCCCGCTCCACCATCCCGGGCATCAGCTCGTGCGTCAGCGCCATGGGTTGTGCGAAGTTTACTTCGATGCATTCTCTAATTTCCGTCGGGCTTTTTTCGAGGAACTGACTCACACCGCCACTCACGCCTGCGTTGTTGACCAGCATGTCGACGTGGCCGAAGTCTTCCCGCACGCGCCGGGCAAGCTCCAAACCGGAGCCGGGGAGAGCCAAATCCGCACGGATTGCGTTGGCTTCGCCCCCAGCCTTGCGAATCGCCTCCACCACATTCTCGAGTTTTTCCACGCGACGTGCAGCGACCGTCACCTTTGCTCCGCGCGCGGCGAGTTCGACCGCCAGCGCTTCGCCAATGCCCGACGATGCCCCCGTAACCAGCGCGTGCCGCCCCGAAATCTGCATGGGATCCTGCATAGTGCATTCGACCCTCAGCACCGCGAAGAAACGTGCCGGGGGATCGCCAGGGGTGCCTCTCGAACAGGCGCGAAGTGGCACACTTCGGCACGAGGGCGTGCCGCGAAGTCAGATCCGTTTCACCCCTCGTGGAGGCCAAAGCTCACCAGCTCGCGTGGATTCAGCGTCGTGGAACCAGGCTCTGCCGCGCCACCAGGAGGCACGGGGA
Source organism: Polyangia bacterium (assembly GCA_030433055.1). GTDB lineage: Bacteria > Myxococcota_A > Polyangia > Polyangiales > Polyangiaceae > JAHBVY01. The sequence goes on along the minus strand of JAUILJ010000548.1, from coordinate 2,035 downwards.
TTGCTCTAGACCAGGACATGCAGTTGAAGCTCCCCATCGCAGCGTTCTCCACGACCTTCCTCCTCTCCCTGGGTTGGGGGTTGGGTTGCGGCGCAAGCAGCGAGCTGTCCTTCGAGTGTAAAGACAGCACCCAGCCAGACCAGGGCTTCGCCAGCTGTGAGAGCGGCTTGAAGCACCGGCCCGAGATAGTCGCCTGTCAGCTGGCTCTGCCGCGCCCGGGAATCGACTGTGGCGGCGGGTTCGACCCGTCGGGGTGCAACACGGACAGCGACTGCACGGAGGCACCCAACGGCTACTGCGTCTCTGGACAGGTTTGCTATTGCACGTATGCCTGCAAGACAGACGCCGACTGCGCCGATGGCCAGCTGTGTGAGTGCCGCGGCAGCGTGTCAGCCTGCGTGCCGGCTGCGGGTTGCAAGGTCGACGCAGATTGCCCTGGGAGCATCTGCGCGACCCATCTGACGGAGTGTGGCGGCACCGGCTACTCCTGCGTGACCGACGCTGACGACTGCACGACGAACGCCGACTGCAAGCAAGGGCAACAGTGTCTGTACAATGGGAGCCGACGCTACTGCGGCGTAGACACTTGCGTCGAGGGCCGCCCGTTCTACGTCGATGGTCATATCCGCACGGCACCTCTCGAGGCTGGAGCCAGCTGGAGCGACCGGGATGTGTGCCGACACCTCGAAACGCTGGATCTCACCCCGGGTGTGCGGCAACTCGCGCAGGACCACTACCTGGAGATGGCGGCCATGGAGCACGCCTCGGTCGCGGCGTTCGCGCGCTTCACGCTCCAGTTGATGAGCCTGGGCGCTCCAGCGAACCTGGTGGATGAATCGCAGAAGGCGCTCGCCGACGAACTGCGCCACGCGCGGCTAGCGTTCGGCATCGCCGAGCGTCTGGGGGTCGCGCGGCAGCCGGCAAAGCTCGACGTCTCTCATGCCCTGGATGACCAGAGCCCCTGGAACATACTCCACACCACGTTGATGGAAGGCTGCATCGGCGAGACCATCGCCGCCGCGCGCATGCTGGAGGCGTCCTTGCTCGCTACCGACTCACGGCTCTCCGCCGCACTTGCCCAGGTCGCTGAGGACGAGACACGACACGCGACCCTCGCTTGGCGCAGCGTCGCCTGGCTGCTCCGGCGAAACCCAGAGCTGGCGGAGCCTGCGCGCCAGCTCCTGGCTCGCACCGTCGCCGCGCAACTCGCGGAACCAGCAGAAAGTGAATCGATGCCGAGGGAAGTGCAGCCGCACGCGGAGCAACTGGGCGTGCTGTCGGACGCCCGTGGGCGCCTTGTCGCCCATGAGGCGTTGCGGCACATCGTCAGGCCAACAGCCAACGCGCTGTTCAGCCGCCTCTCCGCCGCGGGCCCTGTTCAGGCCGCGACGGTTTGATGATTCCAGGCGGCATTCGTACAGGCTAGGCTGCGTCCCATGCAGCCTCCGATGCCCGTCGCACCCGCGCAACCCAAGTCGAGCAAGCTGCCCTTGCTCCTCTTCTTGGCAGGTGGAGGCGCCGTCCTGTTTTCGTTCTTGCTCTTCATCATCGGTGGTTACTTCCACTGGCAGGCCGGCAAGGCGTATCGAGCGGAGGCCATCGCCACGGTGTACTTGGGCTCTGGGACGTCGATCGGCTCGAGGCTGCGCGAGAAGGGCGACACCTACTCGACCATCCGTACGGTCTCGTTCGCCGGAGGCGCCTTGCTCTTCCTCGTCGGTGTGGGCGGCTTCGTCGGCGGCTTCATGACCCGCAAGAAAGCTCCCACGAGCCCGCCGGGAATGCCCAACTACAGCGGCCAGACGTTTCAACCCGATGGCTACGCGAACCCGAACAGCGCGGTTCCCACGGCCCCTTCGCCGGGGGCGCCCCCGGCCTCCGCGGCGGTCTCGTCCAATCCGTACGGACCGCCACCGCCTGGCTTTGGCGGTTCCCCGGCGCAGGGCCCGCCTCCTCAGGGCCCGCCTCCTCAGGGCCCGCCCCCCAGCTTCCAGCCGACCACGGCGTCTGCCCAACCCGCGCACGGGTTGCCACC
>JAUILJ010000547.1 GCA_030433055.1 Polyangia bacterium | reverse complement strand
CCGAGCAAACCCAGCCAATGGATCGTTTCCGGACCGCATTTCTACGTTGGAAATCCGCTCAACAAGACACCTCGGGAGAACTGCCGTCACAAAACAGATTACGACGTCATCGATCTGGAGCACATCCCCGACGACTACCTGCCGCGCACCAACTACGTGCCTGCGTGTTCCCCAGAGGAATACCTGGCGCGCACGCCCAAGTTCCAAGGGTGCCCGAGCACGGACTTCTATCGGCACGTGCATCGCAAGATGCTTCCGTTGACCAACGAACGGACCCTTGCTGCTGCGATCATTCCGCCCGGTGCGGGACATGTGCTACTCGCGGTGTCCCTAACTTTCGAGCGCGAGTGGGATCTCCTGACCTGTTCGCCATTCTGGTGGTCTCTGGTCTGTGACTTCTTTGTTCGTTGTAAAGGCGGTAGTGACCTCACAGTAGGGCCGGCGAAGCTGCTGCCTATCCCTGCTGGCGAGAAGGTGCGAGCGTGCCTATCTGCTCGCGCCCTGCGTTCTGTGTGCCTCACCACTCACTACGCCGACCTCTGGAACCGCAACTGGCAACCCGCCACCGCCTGGTCCCTGGAAGACCCACGCCTCTCAGCCTGGCCAAAAGCCAAAGCCAAGTGGTCCCGAGACGTTGCCCTGCGGAACGCTTTCGAGCGCCGCTGGGCGCTGGTCGAGATTGACGCCCTGGCCGCCCTGGAGCTCAAGCTCACCATCGACGAGCTGTGCACCATCTACCGCACCCAGTTCCCGGTGCTGCGGGACTACGAGCGCAACACCTGGTTCGATCGCAACGGGCGCATCGCCTTCACCAACAACCGCGGGCTCACCGGAGTGGGGCTGGAGCGCAAGGACTTCGAGCTCTGGCAGAGCTGCCTGCAGACGGATTCGGAGCTGCCCAAGGACTTCGACACTCAAGGCCTGGAGCCGCCGTTCGAGGTGCGGGACCGTGAGGCGGACATGACGCATGCGTATCGCTTCTTTGCCCGGGAGCTGAATATCCCCGTGGAATCGGAAGCCAGTGCGCCACTTGATGGAGCGCAGCCTAGGGCGGAGGATGCAGGCGACTCCTCTCACCCCCAAACGAAAGAGCAAGGCAAGCGTAAGCCGGAGCGGCGCGCGTGATCCCGGCGCTGGTCGCGGAGGAGGTTCGGGAGACACTCCTCGACTATCTGCGCACCACGTGGGCGCTGGCGGATTCTCAACTGGAGGCCGCGCTGCTGCGCTTCTTGAGCGGAGCGGACGGGGGCAGCGGCAGCATCTTCAAGGGGCCGTACCTGCGCCTGCGCTTGCCGTTCGCGCCCAAGCCGGCGGAGGCGCAGGTGCCGCTCACGATCCGCCCGCCGTATGATCCGTACCTGCATCAGCTGCAGGCGTGGCAGCGCCTGGCGTCGGATCAGCCGGGCGGGCCGCAGGCGACGCTGGTCACCACGGGCACCGGCTCGGGCAAGACCGAGTGCTTCCTCTATCCGCTGCTCGACCACTGCTACCGCATGCACCAGCAAGGCGTGGCGGGGGTGAAGGCCATCGTGCTCTACCCGATGAACGCCCTGGCAGCGGACCAGGCGCGGCGCATGGCGGAAGTGATCCATGGGGATACGCGTATCCGTGGAAGGCTGCGGGTTGGCATGTACGTCGGCGGGGAAGGGCGCCAGCGGGAGATGGGCGCGAGCCACGTGATCGATCACCATGGCGCGCTCCTTCAGCACCCGCCGGACATCTTGCTCACCAACTATCGCATGCTCGACTTGCTCCTGTTGCGGCCCAAGGATCAGCCGCTGTGGAGCAAGAACCGCCCGGGCAGCCTGCGCTACCTGGTGCTGGACGAGCTCCACACCTACGACGGCGCTCAAGGCACGGACGTCGCCTGCTTGATCCGGCGCCTCACGGCGCGCCTGGGCGGTGACGGCCGCGAGGGAGAGCCGCTGTGCGCCGTTGGTACGTCGGCGACCGTGGCTTCGGACGGGGAAGAGGGCCAGCGGGAGCTGCTCGAGTTCGCGTCGAAGGTGTTCGACCAGCCCTTCGAGGTGAGCTCGCTGATCGGCGAGACGCGGCTCACGCCGGAGGAGCTGTTCGCGCGCCACGGCGCGGTCGGCTCCGAGGTGCTGCCTGAGCGTTACCCTGGGGATCTTGATGCGCTCCAGCCTGCGCCCCAGCAAGACGCCGTGGAGCACGTGAGCGACTGCGCCGCGGCCTGGTTTGCTGCGCTGGGCGCCGGCGCGGCGCCCTGGAGCGCGGACGGCCTGGCCAAGGGCAGAGCGCGCTTCGCCCTCGCGGAGTGGGTGCTGCGCCTGCCCCTGGCGCGCGCGGTGATCCGCGCCGCGAGCCAGCGCATCGTGGATGAGGCGGAGCTGGAGCGCCTGGTGTGCGCGGAGCTACCTGGCTTTGGCGGATTGGAGGCTCCGGCGCGCAAGCGCCTGCTGACCAGCGCCTTGAGCTTGCTCTCGTGGTCTCAGAGCCGCTTGCCCGTGCCGGGGCAAGAGCGTTACGCGCCGCTGCTCCAGGTTCAGGTGCAGCTGTGGATCCGCGAGGCAAGGCGCCTCCTCAGAGAAGTGCGCGAGGGCTACCACTTCGTGTGGGGGGACGAGCACCCCCAGGGCGAGCAGGCGAGCAACGGCACAGCGCCGACTCCCGCGCTACCGATGTATTACTGCCGGGAGTGCGGGCACTCCGGCTGGCTCACGCGCAGCGAGGCGCTGCAGCTGAACAACCGCGTGAGCTTCGAGTACGAGGCCATCGCCAAGGCGTCCCTGGACCATGACCGCCACACGCTCTATCTGCACACCGATCCCAACATCAGCGACGAGCCGGATAATCCGCTCACCGCGGTCTACCTCGACCCCAAGAGCCAGAGCCTGGTCCCCGAGGCGGAGGTCAAGGGCAAGGGGAGCGACGCGCCGCTGCGCGTGTTCGCGTTCCGGAGCCTGAACAAGGACGGTGACAAGGACGTGCGGCGCTGCCCGGCGTGCGCGGCCAGCGGCTCGCTCACCTTCCTGGCGTCGCGCTCGGCGAGCCTGGCGAGCGTTGCCGTGGGGCACCTGTACACCACGCCGCTCAACACGGATCGCAAGCTCCTGGCGTTCAGCGACTCCGTGCAGGATGCGTCCCACCGCGCGGGCTTCTTCTCCGGGCGCACCTATCGCTTCAGCGTGCGCAGCGCGATCTTGGCGGTGGTGCCCGACGCGAAGGAAGCGGACGGCATACGCCTGAGCGAGGTCGCGCCCCGCATGTTCGAGTTCTGGCGGGCGCACCCGAGCGCAGGCAGCGAGCGCTTCGGCGCCGAGGCGGCGATGCTCGCCGCCTTCTTGCCTCACGATTTGGAGTACCTCGCGGATTACCAGGGCTACGTGACGGCGCTTACGGATCGCACCAAGCGCCTGAAGGAGGCGGAGGCGCGAGGCGAGGACTTGATACTGCCCGAGGTGTCACCTCACCCCCGCTTGCTGCGCGATCTGGAGCAACGCATGCGCTGGGAGGTGACCCGCGAGTTCGGCGTTGCCACGCGGATAGGCCGGACCCTGGAGCGCTCTGGCTGCGCGAGCGTGACCGCAGACGCCGAGCGCATGACCCGCGCCCTGGAGCGGGTGCAGACACACCTGCCCGAGCGCCTCGGGGTGCTGCAAGACGTCGGCGCCCCGGCGCTGCGTCAGTTCGTGGTGGGGCTGATCAACCGGCTGCGAGTGCGCGGTGGGATCTACGACGAGCTCTTGCAGGACTACTTCGAGAGCGGTAATCGCTTCTACCTCAGCAAGCAGCGCCAGCCGCTGCTCTCGCCCTTTGGACCGAACACCTCGAAGCCGACGTTCCTCTCGAATCAGGAAGGCGAGTTCGACAACGTCGCGCCCAAGGACAACCGCAACTGGTACAGCGACTGGGTCGCCCGGGCGCTGGGGGTGAGCCTGCCGCTCAGCGAAGTGCGTGACGTGTACCTGACGCTCTTGCCCTACCTCGTGCAGTCGGGGCTGCTGAAGGAGCACACCAGCGGGAAGAAGCACTTCTGGGGCTTGAACCCGGAGGCGCTGGTCATTTCCCGGCGGCACTGCGCGCGGGTGTGCGATCGCTGCGGCGCCGAGCAGCACGCGGTGGAAGGCGGGCCGCTGGACCCCCTCGGCATGTGCTGCCTTCGCTACCGCTGCGAGGGCACGATGCGCAGCAAGGAGGACGAGCACGGGGCCGTCGTGAGCTACTACCAGCGCTTCTACCAGCGGCGAGTGCTGGGCCGCGTGTGGTCGCGGGAGCACACGGGGCTGCTCGAGCGCCACGCCCGGGAAGATCTGGAGCTGGAGTTCAAGGAATCACCGCGGCCCGATGCGCCGAACATGCTCTCCTGCACGCCCACCCTGGAGATGGGCATCGACATCGGTGATCTGTCGGCGACCATGTTGTGTTCCGTGCCACCCAACACCGCGAACTACCTGCAGCGGGTGGGGCGCGCGGGGCGCTCCACGGGCAACGCGCTCATCCTGACGTTCGCCAGCACGCGGCAACACGACCTCTACTTCTACGACGATCCCGAAGCCGTCATGGCAGGCGCCATTCGCCCTCCGGGTTGCTACCTGGATGCGCCGGAGGTGCTCAAGCGCCAGGCACTAGCCTATTGCCTGGACCAGTGGGCGCAGCAAGGCGAAGCCGTGCCCCCGCGGGTGCGTGAGCTGCTGGGCACGAACAAGACCGACTTCCCGAACAGCCTGTTCGCGTTCATCCACGAGCGGCGCGAGTCGCTGAAGCGCGGCTTCTTCGAGCTGTTCGATAAGCACGCAATCCGCGCGGAATCACGCGTGAAGCTGGAGCGGCTGTTCGAGGGGGATGGCCCTGGGCGCTCGCCCCTCGAGCATCGCTTAGCGGTGGAGGTCGACGAGGCGCGCACCCGCTCGGATGAGCTGAAGGCGCGCTTCCGGCGCACCAACGACCGCAAGAAGAAGCTCGAGAACGACGAGGCAGAGCGCAAGAAGCTGGACGACCCCGACGAAGCCATCCACGACCTGAAGAGCGAGCTCGGGTTCCTGCGCGCGGAGCTGGATGGCCTGCTCGATGCCGATGTGTGGGGCTGGCTGTGCGACGAGAGCTTGCTCCCGAACTACGCCTTCCCGGAGCCCGGGGTGAAGCTGCGCGCCTACGTGCGCAAGGAGCTGCCCCAGCTGCACCCGCATCAGCCGGACATGGCCCCCAAGGCGAAGGGCAAGGGCAAGGCGGACCGCCCCGATAGCAACTCCAAGGAGCTCGTGTGGGTGCGAGCGCCTCAGAGCGCGATCAGTGAGCTGGCGCCGTTCAACACCTTCTACGGCAGCGGCCACAAGGTGCGCATCGACAACATCGATCTGAAGCGCTCTGGATCCGTCGGGAAATGGCAGTTCTGCAAGGCGTGCCACTACATGCTCCCGGTGGCCGAACTCGGCGCGTTAGACGATGAGCAGACTACGAATGCTCGTTGCCCGCATTGCGACTCTCCCGGGTGGGGTGAGCGTGGCAGACAACGGGAGCTGGTGCGCATGACCCAGGTGCGCGCCTTCACCCGCGAGCGTGATGCGGTGGTTAGCGATGAGAGCGAGGATCGTCAGCGCGCCTTCTACGAGACATTCAACTTCTACGACACCAGTGGCGAGAAGCCGCGCAACACGTGGACCAACGAAAACGTCGGTTTCGGATTCGAACTGCTGCCGTCGGTCAAGCTTCGGCGAGTGAATTTTGGCTTGCGTGATCCAAGTCAGCAGACCTTCGAACTCGCCGGTCGGCAGATCCCAGATGTGAGCTTTAGCGTGTGCGGCGTCTGCGGGCAGGTGCAGCAGAGCGATAGGGACAAGCGCCATGGCCCGGTGAAAGCGCACCGAGGCGCATGCCAGCCGGCGAAGGGAGTGAAGCAATCGATCAAGTCGGTGCACCTCGTACGGGAGCTAGAGAGTGAAGGCATTCGCCTCGTGCTCCCGGTTTCCGCCCACGAGGCGAG
>JAUILJ010000546.1 GCA_030433055.1 Polyangia bacterium | reverse complement strand
AGCTGATGGAGGGTACTTACCAGCTGTTCCTCAAGCGGGTCGCTGATGGTCGGGGCCTGAAGGTGAGCGACGTGGAGCCCAACGCTCAGGGCCGCATCTGGACTGGCAGCCAAGGCAAGGACAAGCGCCTCGTGGATACGCTCGGTGGCCTGCGAGACGCCGTGGAGCGGGCCAAGGTCTTGGCGAAGCTCGAAGGTGACGTGCCGCTCACGGTGGAAGGCGGCGCCGACGGCCTGTTCGATATTCTAGGTGGAAATGACCAGGCCAGCACCGAACAGCTGATTCAGGCCGCCGAGCGCGCGCTCGCGGAGCGGGAGAGCTGGCTCGGCAAGGTCACCGAGCCGATGTTGCCCCACGCTCAGGCGTTCGCTCCGGTGCTCAGTGGTGAGCACACGCTGGCCACGTTGCCGTACGCGTTGATCTTGCGCTGAGCGGCGGCCGGGGAGCGGTCTTGCACGGCGCCTCAACTTGCACGGCGCCGCAACTTGGGGGGCGCCTTACTGGGGGCGCGTCTCGACCTGATTCTTGACTGGCTTCACGGTCTTGAGAAACGCATAGATCGCCTTCAAGTCGGGCTCTCGCATCTTGGAGTAGGCGAGCCAGGGCATCGCGGTGTTCTGTGCGGGGTCCACGGCGCGCTGCACGCTGGGATCTGCGTGGGACGTGAACTTCTGAACGAACTGCGCTTCGCTCAGGTTGAGCCCGGTTTCGGGGTCCGGTGTGAGGTTCGCGCTGCGCACCTTGCCCCAAGGGCCGGCAAACAGTTGTCCGCCAGCGAACTCGAAGCCGGGGATCGGCTGATGCTCCTTGTCGACCTGGCTGTGGCACGACTGGCAGCCAGCCACGGTGGTTAGATATTTCCCCAGGGCAATTGGATCTCCGCGGTTTGGCTCCGGGACCGGGCCACTCAGGGGCTTCGGCGCGAACTTGATGAAGAAGCTCACGGGGAAATCGATGTGCGTCTTCGGGCGCTCGGCGTCCACCGGGGGCAGGCTACGCAAGTAGGCGATCACGGCCGTGACGTCGGCGTCTGACAGCACCTGATAGTTTTCGTACGGCATCAGTGGGAACAGCACCTGCCCGTCCTTGTCTACGCCTTCGCGGATCGCGCGGGCGATCTCGCCGTCGCTCCAGTCCTTGAGCCCTCCCTTGCCTGAAGTCAGGTTGGGGAAGCACACTTCGCCGGGCAGGCCGTAGCCTTCGCCCCAGCAGCTCGCCGTGCCTCCACCCAGCGCGCCCTTGGCTGGCCCTCCGTACCTGGTCCAGTCGCGTTCGGTGTGGCACTCGCCACAACCGAGTTGATGCTCGAACAGGTACTGGCCCCGCTCGACGGCTGCTGGGGTCGAGTCGGCTTTCAAGTCTGGCGCCGGACGCGCTGCGGGCGATTTCGTCGCCATGAAGAGGGCTGCGGCACCGATCAGCGCGCCTAACCCGATCCCCACCCACTTGAGCTTGCCAGCCTTCTTTGGAGGCGCCTTCGTCTCTGTCCCCGAGCTCACTGAGGTCTTGGTCATTGCTCCATCCTTGCCAAGGCAGCTGCGCGCGCCTCCGCTGGCGCACACCAGGCACACTGGCTCGAGTGTACGTGGTGGGTGGCTACTGCGTCGATTCGCTCGCCACGCTGGCCTTTTCTGCCTCGATGCGCGTTGCCCCGGAGCGGCTGGCGGTGCGATTGCCCCGCCGCAGCGCAATTTTTCCAGCGCTCGCGGGGGGCCCACACGCTTTGCCTTGACGACGGCAAAAACGCGGGTAGGTTGCGGCCTCCCAAGCCCGCAGAAACGCGGGCTAGGCGGGGCTTCGGGCTCGCTCGAAGTTCCGCTCGGAGAGGTGACCGAGTGGCCGATGGTACCCGCTTGCTAAGCGGGCGTAGGGAAACCTACCGAGGGTTCGAATCCCTCCCTCTCCGCCGAATGACTGTAAGGGCCCGTCGCGCAGCTGCCGACAGGGCTCTTTTGGCTTCTGCCTCCCGCCCATGGCTTGCCTGCGACAGCGGGCTTGGGCTGGGTCGATGCGTTGGCGCTGGTCGGGCATACAGGCCGGGATCGGGGGGTGAGGCGACGCGTCTGTCCCCTGGCTCGAGTTCGCGCAGTCGATGTCACTGAGGGCAATTCCCCGGGGGAATATCCGCTCTCCCGAGGTCGGACGTGTTGCATCGCGCCACCCTGGTCGTTGGATCCGTGAGGCAGCGGCGCTTCTGATCTCGCCTCGACGAGACGAGCGTGCGACCATGCGGTATGGATACTGACGTCGCCGTGCGCTTCCTCGAGCTCTCCAAGGAGGGCGAGTCGTCGATCTCGTTGCAGCTGATGTTCGAGGGGCCCCTCCGCCTCGATGCCGACGCTGTCACTCGATCGCTGCGCGCCTATGACCCGCGCACGAGGGGCGCCACGTGCGAGGTACTGGACGCCGAGAATAGCGTGATGGGCCTGATCGAATGGGGCGATCACATCGTCCGAATCCTGGCTTTCGATGCTCCACTGCCTGACGACGTCGTCGAGTGGTGCCTGGGGCCAGCGCCGTTTGCCCCGGAGCGAAAGCCCGAGCTTCGACGACACGCGAGCCACGCGTTGCTGTTCTACTCAGGCAGCGCGCAGGACCCGTTGCAGCACTACGTGGCGCTCGCCGCCGTCGCCGGTGCGCTACACGGTCACGGAGCTTCGCTGGTGCTGAACGAATCGGCTCGCGCCTGCTTCCCCTGCGAAGCGCTGGCATCGCGGGACTCCGATATGTGGGGCCTCCTGGAGTCGCTGCCGATCCCCGTGTTGTACGTGGGTTTCGTCAAGTACGACATCGAGGGGATCCTGGGCCCTTGGATGCGGACCTATGCCGCGGAGCAACTGGGCCTGCCGGATTTCGCGTATCACGCGAGTGGCCATCACGAGTCCCAGGAGGTGAACGAGCTGTTCTCCAACCTCTTCAACTACCTGCGATCCTCGGGCGCCGAGTTTGCGCCGGGTCATACGATGCAGGTGGGGGAAGACGAGTTTCTGCGACTCCGTGCCCCTGCGGAGGGTGAGTACTGGCTGGATACTTCCGGCGAGATGCTGGTGCTGGAGAAGATCTCCGGGCAGCAGATCAATCGCTAGCACTCCCGACAGTCTGCGGCGCTGCAGTGCAGCCGCGCGCTGCGAATGCGCAGCGTGCCTTTCGCTGAGCGTTGGGCGATGCTTCGAGCATGCGAGTCGATGCCTGGATTCAACACCCAACTCCAGACTTCCTGCGTCATGACATGTTCGCGAGCCTGAGGCGCTGGATGCGCCTCGAGACGGTACCCGACGAGATCCCCCTGGAGCTCACGCTCGGCGCCCTGGACGCCGGGGGAATCGACCAGGCGCTTATTTCCGCGTGGTATGGGCCCGAGACAGCGCCGGCAGCGCGTGGCGCCTTGATTTCCAACGACGAAGTGGCGGCGCTGATCGCGCGCGCCCCAGCGCGCTTGGTCGGTGTCGCAGGCGCCGATATTCGTAGGCCGATGGAAGCCGTGCGAGAGCTGCGACGCGCGGTGAAGGACCTGGGCTTCAAGGCGCTTCGCCTGCTGCCGTGGCTCTGGGAGCTGCCTCCCGATGACCGGCGCTACTACCCGCTCTACGCCGAGTGCGTCGAGCTCGGAGTGCCGTTTTGCCTTCAGGTCGGACACGCTGGGCCACTTCGCCCATCGGAACCGGGGCGGCCGTTCCCCTATCTGGACCGGGTCGCGTGTGACTTCCCCGAGCTGACGATCGTCGGTGGGCACATCGGCTATCCGTGGACTGAAGAGATGGTGGCGCTCGCGACCAAGTACCCCAATGTGTACATCGACACCTCAGCCTACAAGGTCAGCCGTTACCCTGAGGAACTGATCCGCTTCATGCGCGGGCGCGGGCGCGAGAAGGTGCTCTTCGGTAGCAATTTTCCGATGATTCAACCCCAGGCAGCGCTGGAAGACCTGGATCGCCTTGGCTTGGAGCGTGAGGCGCAGGAGCTGTTCCTCGGTGGGAACGCGGCGCGAGTGTTCAAGCTGGGCTGAGGCTGCGCCGCTCACGCTCGTGGGGCGGCGGAGAGTGTCCTGGTCCGAGCGCGGTATCTCAGTCGCCGTAGGGGTTGGGCGGAGCCTCGACCTTTGGCTTCTGCTTTTCTTCCGGCTTCTTTTCGTTGACCTGCCGGTCGGCGGGCTTTCTCTCTACCGGTTTGGTCGCTGCACGGGCCTGGGCCGCCGGTTCGGGTTCAGCTCGCGCGGCGTCCGTCACCGGCAGGCTGTTCAGATCCAGATCCGCCTTGCCCGCAGCGGCGGGTAGCTTGGCTGTTTTTTCCGCGGGGATGCTAACTGGCGCTTGGGGCTCAAGGGCCGCTTGGGTCCCCGCGGGGGCCGGCGCGGGGGGCTCGTCGCCGTTCAGCGCAAATAGCGCGATACCAGCGCCCACGCACACGATCAACGACGCGATGCTGACGCCGACGAGCAGGGCGACGGTGCGGCTGGGTTCGCGAGCTGCGTGGCTCGGGAAGGGCTTCGAGACGCTGACCGATCCCGTCGTGGACGTGGCCCTGAGCTCCACTGGGTTCTTGATCGCTTGGCGGGGTCCAGTGGCGTCCGCCAGGCTGGGCCGAGAGGCGCGGATCTCCGGGTAGGCGGGGATGGCCGCCGGCCCCGGGCCGGTGATGTCGGAGAAGCTAGCGTGTGAGCGCCGCGGATCGCCGAGGTCCGGAGACGAGGGCTGGGGCGGCGCGTGGAAGGGGGACGACGGCTGAGCCAAAGAGGCCATGCCCAACACTTCGGCCAGGGCGAGGATCGCTTCGCCCGCGGTCGCATAGCGTTGCTCTGGGTCCGCATGAGAGGCCTTGAAGAGCCATGCGTCGAAGCTCTGCGGGAGCTGGGCCCCGAACTGTGCGGCGCGCGCTGAGGCCCGCTCCTTGGGCCCCTGACACGTGCCCTTCAGAAAGCTCAGGAAAGACGTCGAGTGATCGCGCTCCAGGGCGAAGTAGTGGTGCCCCGTGAGCATGGCAAACGCGATGAGGCCCACCGCATACACATCGACCGCCGGGGTGATGCGGCGAGAAGACTTGAACTGCTCTGGTGGCATGTAGAGCGGAGTGCCGACGGCCTTGGTCGAGGTGACGGCGCCAGCGTCTTCGAACAGGCGCGCGACACCGAAGTCCACCAACTTGACCTTCAGCTCGCCGATGTCATTTTGCGTAAGGAAAATATTCTCAGGCTTCAGGTCCCGATGGATCACGCCCTTCGCGTGCAGCTTGTCCAGAGCGCTCGCTACCTGCCTCAGCAGCCGTATCGCCACGCCGGTGGGGAGCGGCCCTCGAGCGAGGCGCCGCTCCAAGTCTTCCCCCTCGAGCAACTCCATGACGAAGAACGGCGTGTCGCTCGCCGGTTCCACTCCCGCGTCGAATACCTGGACGACGTAGTCGCTCCGCACCGAAGCCGCAGCACGAGCCTCGGTCTCGAAGCGCTGACGGAGGTCTGCTGAGCGGCTCGTTCCAGGGAGCATCACCTTGAGCGCGCACGCGCGGCCCGTCTCCAGGTGCTCCACCTCGTAGAGCATGCCCATGGAACCCGCCGCGAGCTCACGCACCACGCGGTAGCGCTGCGCAAACACACTGCCCGGGTAAAGGGTGGCCATCGATCCCCTTCAGCCTACCACCCGGAGCCGTGATGTGGCGAATCCGTACGGTGTGGTTTGGGCAGCAGAGCCGCGACGCCCGGACCTGTGTTCGAAACATCCGGGTGACGCTCGTCGCCGCAGCGGTTGCGGCCCTCGGAGACTGCAGCTCTAACAGACTGACACTCAGGGAAACCGCGGCTCACACGAAAGCCGTGGTGTGACCGACCCGCAGCGCTGAAACCATTCCGCTTTTCATACGGTTATTGCTGCGCGACTCGCGCTAGAGGAAGCGCTCGACGAGCCTGTCGGATAGCACCCACAGTTGCTCCGCCGCTCGCACATCCAGCGCCGCGCTGGAAGGCACATGGGCCT
>JAUILJ010000545.1 GCA_030433055.1 Polyangia bacterium | reverse complement strand
CGCAGACCTGTAGCGCGACGTCAGAACGGCTTCTGACCTTCGTCGTGATATTCCGCGAGGAAGCGGCGTACCCGGTCCCGTTCCTCCGGGGTCAAGCTGTCCTGAAGGTGCGTGAGCGCCTCCGGCGGTTCGTGCATCACCTTGCGGTTCTCGTAGCCGGCTTCGCGGACGAAACGTTGGAGCTGTAGGTACAGCGTGGCGTTGGTTCGGGAGACGAGGATCGCGATGCGGTCGAGCCGCGTGTTCATGTTCTGGAACAGCTCCACCAGACGATCTGCTGCGGGCTGGGGATAGATACGAACTGGTCGATGATCCGCGCACAGCACCGGTCGCATGGTAGCGGGCGCCAGGGCAACCTCGGCCGCCAGCGCCTGGGAGTAGGCGTCCGCGTCCTCGCGCGTCCAGAGGCCAAAGACCCTGGCCTCGATCACCCGGCCGGTGTGGCGCTGCATGGTGAAGGGTTCCGACACGCTGATGCCCTATCATGTGGCCTCAAACCGTGGCGCCGCAAGAGCCCAGGTGTCCCACACCGTCCCTACGTCTCGGGATACGCGCCGGTCTTCCGGGCGCTGCTCCGGCCCCTGTGCTGTGAGATCGGCTACTCGTCGAAGCCTGCGCGCTGCAGTCCGTCCACCACCCGATCGGCGATGTCCGTCTGTCCGCGCGGAATCATAGCGCGAATGCCAGCGAGGCGGAAGCTGGGGTGGTAGCTCTGAAGCCTCGAGCGCTCGGCTTGCGCTTCACTGGTGCGTTCTGCCATACCCAGTGAGGCGCACAGCAGGGCATGGCCAAACGCATAGTGCGGGCGCGTCACCAGCGCCTCCCGACAAGCGCTAACGGCGCGCTCATAGTCACTCGCGATGAAGTGCGCGAAGCCGAGCCCCGCCGCGTACGCGCGCGGGCTCAAGCGCGCCGCCAGCCGCATGCTATCGAAGCCGCGCTGGTCACCTCGGGCCAACCGCACGTGGCCCAGGGCGGCGTGCGCCGATGCGAAGCTCGGGTTGATCTCCGCGGAGGTCTCCAGCAGGCGGTGGGCGTCGTAGTTGCCCTGAGTCATCTCCGATCGCCCCTTGAGGTACCAGCCGATCGCGTCCTTGGGGTCCGTCGCCAGCGCGCGCTCGGCGGTAGTGTTCAGCGCTTCGTAGCTCTGGGTCACGTCGGGCACCCACTGGTTGATGATGTTTTGGTACAGCGCGTAGCCCCGTCCGTAGAGCGCAAGCATGAACTTGGCATCCCGGCTCAGGGCTCGCTCAAAAAAATCCAGGGCCCTCTCATTGCCGTCCCGGGAACGATCGTCAGTACCTAGCAGGCCCTGGTGGGTGAGTTCCCACGCGCCGAGGTTCTCCGTGGGCGAGCCGATACTCCGTTGCCCTTCCGCGCGCATCAGCTCGGGGTAGGCCTTGCCCACGATGTTCTTCGCCAGCTCGTCCTGGAGCTCGAAGAGCAGACCCATGTTCACGTCGAAGTTCTCCGACCACAGGCAGTGACCCTTGCTGACGGCATCGAGGCGCGCGGTGATACGCAAGCCCTCGCCTGAGCGCCGCACGCTCCCTGTCACCAGATACTCCGCGCCCACCAGCTCCCCGAGCTTCGGAGTCGGGTGATCACTGCCGCCAACGTGGATGCTGGTACTTCGAGCGATCACCGGGAACCAGCGCCACTTGCTGAGCAGCGTGATCAGATCGTCGACCAGGCCCGCGGCGAAGCTCGCCTCGACGGGATCGTCGCCGTAGGTGTCGAAGCGCAGTACGGCGACCGCCGGGCGCGCTTCGAATGGGTCCACGGAAACGATCCTCGAGTGGCTCCCGAGGTCCTCCGCCGAGACATCTCCCAGGGAGCGCGCGATGGCCGCTGCTTCCGTGCGGTTACTCGCGCCGAGCGCCTTGAGCAAGTTCTCGACGTGGGTCTTGACCGTGGACACCGAGAGCCGCAGCTCCCCCGCGATCTCACGGTTGGGGTAGCCTTGGGCCAGGAGGTCCAGCACGTCCCGCTGCCGCTTGGTCAGGCCATTGAGGCCGTGGGCGGCCTTGGGTTGAGTTGGATGGGTCTTGGGAGTCACTCTTCGCACCTCCGCGCGCGACTGCTGGGCGGTCAATGAGCAAGCGGTTCAATTTGCAGCGCCGTGTTCGAGCGCTGCAGAGGCAGCCCTTCGAACAATACCGTCGCTCGCTCGCTCCTGATTGTCTACGGACGTGATGACAAACTATCCCCGGTCGCTCGGGCAAAGGCGATGTCAGCGATTGATATCGAATGTGGGCGCCGTTCAAGGTCTGGCGCCTGACGTGTTTCTACTCGCTAATGACAACACGTGACGCGGCGGAAACGCATGGGATTCCCTTGCAGTAACGCGCGCCGGTCAGCGCGAACTCGAGAAAGTCGTTGGCTGTGTGCAACGCACGTCGTGAGTGATCGAATTTTTTCGATCGAGATATCAAAAGGATTCTGAGGCCTTTTCGGGGGGTGAGGCGCGTCGCGGCCGACCGCGCTCCGACGCCCGGCGGCGGGCAGTTTGGCTATGAGCTATGGTGCGCGCCCCGGCAAGAAGGGTGCCCCTGGTGAGGCCATGCAGGCCGCTGGTTACCAGCCACCCACGGAGTGCGTCATGGCTGAGCCACTAGAAATAACCACGCGGATAATCATTCCGGCTTCCGAGCTGACGTGGTCCGCGGTGCGCGCGTCGGGCCCTGGTGGTCAGAACGTCAACAAGGTCGCGTCGAAGGTCGAGCTGCGTTTCGATGCTGCGCACTCGAGGGTGCTCAGCGACGATACGCGCTCTCGATTGATCCAGCTCGCGGGGTCCCGCGCGAGCCTCGAGGGCGTGATCGTCGTCGTCGTGCAGGACACTCGAGATCAGAGGCGCAACCTCGAGCTCGCGCGGGAGCGCCTGAGCGATTTGATTCGGCAGGCGCTGGTGCGCCCAAAGCGCCGCCGTCCGACCAAACCGAGCCGGGCGGCCCAGGCCCGACGCCTCGACGCGAAGAAGCGCCAAGGCGACAAGAAGCGCGCCCGCCAGCCTGGCTACGACTGAGCAGCTGGGCGCGCTTCGGTCAGCGCGCGGCCCGGCGGCGCCGGCGCACCCAGAGGCTGAGCAATGCTCCCAGGCCTGCCCACGACGCGTGTCTAGCCGGACGGTGGGTGTCCCCGACTCGGCAAGCACATCCGGAGTCCCCGTCGGAGGTGCTGGTCGCCGGGTTGAACCCGGCGCCAGCGCTCCCGCCGTCACCCGTGGCTCCGACACCCGCGCTGCCGGCTCCGGGCCAATTCCCCGTGGTACCCGCAGCTGCGTTGGCGCTCCCACCGCTGCTCTGGTTGCCGGTACCCCCGACGCTCGCGGCGCCTCCGCTGGCGCTCGAACCGCCGTTGCCGGTTCCCCCGCTGCCTGCCGAGCCCGCGGGCGACCAGCGGATGGCGTCGAACGCCAGCTTCCGCATCAGGGCGTCGTAGTTCTCGCCGGTGTTGTCGCCCAGAGTGACGTGGCGGTCTTCACCCTGAGTCAGCGAGTAGACGCCCAGGCTGACCCAGCCCTTCTGGCTGGCTTGGTTCACGCTGGGGCTGCGCGTCGTGCTGGCGCCGTCGAACACCTCGTAGACTGCGCGCTCCGAGCTCGCCTCGCTGTTCGGGATGTGGGCCCACAGCTCGTAGTCTCCCGCTGTATCCACGTGGAAGTGCCAGCGACCAAAGGTCTCCACGTTGGTCGCGTCGGTGGTGAAGGTGTAGTAGTGGTGGCCCGCGTAGCCTTCGGCAACGTCCCACCAGTAGGAGGTCGCTCGCTCGAAGCACGCCGAGTTCTGCTCGTCGATGACTAGCTCCGAGCCGCTGAGCCGGGCGTCGCAGCTAGGCGGCGGACCGCAGTTGTCACTGGTGATGCTCGTACCAGGCGCAGGGTCACCGAAGGCTTGAAAGCTGCTCGGGATGCTCTGGCACCACCATGAGCCGCAAGTTTGCTGGATCTGGAAGTGCAGATGAGTGCCGCAGATCCAGCCGCTGTTGCCAACCCTCGCCACGACGTCTCCCCGCTTCACCGCCTGGCCCACTTGCAGGTTCGAGCTGCCAGCCTGCAGGTGCAAGAAGAGCGCTTCGGTGCCGTCGCCGAAGTCGATGATCACGTAGTTGGCGTCATTGGCGTACGCCGAGTCACAGCCGTAGGAGTTTGAATCCATGCGGATCATTCGTACGGTTCCATCCGCTGGAGCGCTCACCTCTCCACCGAGGCCGATACCGATGTCCCAGGCGTAGGCCCCCTCCGCCGTGTGGCTACCGGTGTTGTGCCCCTGAGTGATCGAATAGGTGACGCCGCAGGGCCAAGGCGCGGCCAACTGGGGCGTCGCGTCAGCCGAGGCGGCGTACAGCACGCCTAACCCCAAACCCAAGCTCCATGTTCGTGTACGTCTCATTCGCAGCGCCCTGTGGGGACTCCAACTCCGGAGGTCCTGGGAGCGGGCGCGCCAGCCAGGCCACCCCGCTCCACCTCAGCAAGCATACCGCGGGCGCCACCCGGTCGCCTCGAAACCTCTTCATCTGTCGCGGTGTACGCAGGTGTCGGCAACAATCTGCGCAACCGGCTGCGGCTCGGGGCGAAAGCAGGGTCAGCCAGGGCAATGGCCCTCCAGTGAGGCAGGTCCTACCGCACCCCAAGCCGCGATAGGACGGGCAGCCTCCCTCGAGGGCACTCGTGGGGAAACGAACGTCGCGTGCGAGGGAGCAGGTGGCGTGCGTGCCCTCGGGGCTACGCAAGGGTCAAGCGTGGGGGGCCGTTGCCTGGGCTTCTAACACCCGGGAATGGAATCCCGGAGGAAACAAAAGGTAGTGCCATGACCCAGCAAGACAATATCACCCTCGCCACCCTGGAGCGCATCGAGCGCGAGCTCGACGAACAGAACCGCGCCTGGGAACAAGCGTACGCCGCCTTGGCCCAGTTCAAGGACGCCACTCTGGTGCTCGACGAAGAGACCTTCGAACAGCTCACCGCCCCTCCACCCCCCACCAAACTCGCGGCGCCCTTCGCCGCTCGCTGCTGAAAGGAAACCAGAACGATGGGACACCAAGGTCTAAGCATTTCACCCAACCTGCAGCCCAACCCCTTCATCGATAGCAGCGACCCTGCATGCGCCGCGGCGGGGGGGATCCCCGAGTCGCCCTACCTCGGTGTGGAAGAGATGATGGTGCTGCTGTCCACACGACTCGGGAAGCTGGACGACGAAGTGAAGACGATGATGGCTGAGCAGCAGGCCCGTATCAACCAGCGCTCCGCGATCAAGGACTTCGAGAACGCGATGGGAAAGTACCAGCCACCCAAGAGCGACGCGGAGTACCAGGCCATGCACGATGAGATGCAGAAGGCGATCGACACCCTCCGCGACGAGGATCCGATTCGACGGCAGCTCGAAGCCAAACTGGCTTACTTCGACAAGAAGAATGAGGCGAGGACCAAGACTACCGATGACGGGTCGCTTTCGTACTACTTCCCCTCCTCCAAAGACGAATGGCTCGCCGACAAGCAGAGCGTCGCCGACATGGCGGACAACCTCGGCGATCAGTCCGAGATCGAGATGCTGAAGCTGCAGAGCCACATGACCAAGCGCACCACGCTGGTTCAGCTCACCACCAACATCGTCCAGAAGCTCGAGGCGGCTCCGGACATGATCGCCAAGAACATCTGAGCAACATGATCCACACGGCAATGGAGGGCTCCGACGAGCCCTCCCCGGAGCTGCTCTACGCCGCGGGGCACTGGCTGTTCGAAGCCGAGCGCTACGCGGACGCCGCCACGCTGTTTCGCTTGCTGGCGGTCACCACACCGAGCGACGAACGCGCGTGGGTCGCCCTGGGCGAGTGCCACGAGCGCGTCGATCAGCAGGGTCGTGACGTCGAGCATAGGAGTCCCGGACGGACGTTAGGCGCCCCGAGGGACGAGCTGGCGGTCGGCGGCGGCGCGCGTGGCCGCGGTGAAGGAGGCGGTGAGCAGCAGGGGCACGC
>JAUILJ010000544.1 GCA_030433055.1 Polyangia bacterium | reverse complement strand
CCGCAGTCGTGATGCTCAACTGGATATGGGCTGAGCGATGCAGCTATTCCCTGTCGGCAAAGTCTACGACTTCATGCGCATGCGTCGGATCTTCGGACCGATGAGCTTCCTATTGGTGCTGCTGGCGCTTGGCAGCATCTTCTACCCCGGCCCCAAGCTTGGCACCGATTTCAAGGGGGGTACCGAAGTCGAGGTGGCTTTCAACCAGCCCGTGCAGGTCCCGCAGCTGCGCGACATCATCAAGGCGGCCGGCTTCTCGAGCCCCGATATCGTGCGCGTCGAAGAAGGAAGCGCGAAGAACCGCTTCATGATCCGCGTACAGGACGTCTCCGCGATCGACGACGCCAAGCAACGGGAGATCGAGACGGCGCTCTGCTTCGGTGAGGGCTTGCCTCAAGATCGCTGCCCGACCGATCGCACAGCGAGCGAGGTCAAGTTCAGCCCCGGCGGTGACAAGGTCAGCGTGCGGTATCGAGAGGCACCTGACCTGCCGCGGATCCGCCAGCAGATGGGTAGCGTCGCCGGCGTCGCGGTACGCGATGGGGACAACGCCCTGACCATTCAGAACTCCCGTGAGCACCGCGTGGAGATCCAGCTCAAGAGCAAGGGCGACCAGTTGATGGACGTGTTGCGGGCCAAGCTGGGTTCCGACGTGGTCCCCTCAGAGCCCCTGCGCGTCGAGTGGATCGGCCCGAAGGCGGGGGCGCAGCTACGGGATGCTGCGCTGAAGAGCATCGTCATCGCGCTGGTCTTCATTACGGCGTACATCGCGTTCCGCTTCGATTTGCGGTTCGCACCGGGCGCTGTCATCGCGCTGATCCACGACGCCATCCTGACGGTGGGCGTCCTGGTGCTGGTGCAAAAGGAACTCACGCTATCCACGGTCGCCGCGGTGCTGACGATCGTCAGCTACTCGGTAAACGACACGGTGATTGTCTATGACCGGGTCCGAGAGAACCTCGGGCGCATGCGTGGCGCGACCTTCATGAAGATCATCAACGTGAGCCTCAGCGAGATGCTGAGCCGCACGGTGCTGACGAGCTGCACCACGGTCTTCGCCATGGTCTTCTTCTTCGTGCGCGGAACCGGCACGTTGAAGGACTTCTCCTTCGCGCTGATCGTCGGCCTGATCCTGGGCACCTACTCCTCGATCTACGTGGCCCTGCCGCTCACCGAGTGGCTCGACCGCAAGTTCTTCAGCAAGGTCGTGAAGAAGAAGCCAGCCAAGCCGATCCGCAAGCAAGGCGAAGCGGTCATCTGAAGCCGGGCTAGCGCGGGCTGAACCCGCGCGGAACCAACCAAGTGACGAGAGGCGCAGCGCCCAAGGCCTGCGCCTCCGTTGCGTTTGTGCTCCTGGATTGGGCGCCTCGCGTCGTGCGAGCGGCTTCTTGCGCTGTCACAGCTCATCCCCAGCTTGAGCGCACGTTGTGCATAACAAGCGAGCACCTTGCCCCGAGGCAGCTCGGCAGAACCAGAGAAACTCACCCCCAACTTGGCCGAACCTCCGTTGACATGGAGCAGCTCGCAGCCGAAAAGCGGGGGATGGTGATGCAAGCCCCCGAGCTCAGCGCATTGGCCCTGGCCTCGGAACGCTGCCTCGAACCGCGCAGCGGAGCGAACGAGCAGATAGACAACCTGACCGGCGCTCTGAAGATCAGCCGCACCCTGGCCGATGTGTTCGTGCGCCGGGAGGTGCTGGACGTCGAGAGCGTTCGGCGGTTCCTGGCGCCGAGGCTCGCTGATCTGTCTCGACCCGAGCAGATGGCGGATCGCGGCGCGCTCGCCGAGCGCTTGGTGCGGGCGGTGCGTGAGCGCGAGCGCATCGTCGTGTTCGGGGACTACGACTGTGACGGCATCACCTCAGCGGCAATCCTCACGGATATACTCAGGTCGCTGGGCGGGCACGTGGTCCCCCACCTGGCGAGCCGCTTCGATGGTGGCTATGGCGTGTCGATGCCGGCGGTGCAGCGCATCCTGGCGTCCAGGCCGAGCGTGCTCGTGACCTGCGACTGCGGCTCTTCGGATCACGCCAGCCTGCAGGTGGTGTCTGACGCGGGGGTCGATGTGCTGGTGATCGATCACCACCTGGTGCCCGACGCCCCACTGCCCGCGAGGGCGTTCATCAACCCTCATCGCCCCGAGTGTGGTTTCGCCTACAAGGGGCTCGCCTCGTGTGGCCTGGTGCTCTCCATTGGGGCTGCGCTGCGGGCCGAGCTGGATCCTAAGCTCGATTTGCGGCGCTACCTGGACTTGGTGGCGATCGGGACCATCGCCGACGTGGCGCCGCTCGACGGTGACAACCGGTTGCTGGTGCGAGCTGGTCTCGAAACACTTCGCCGCGCGGAAAGACCCGGCGTGCGCGCGTTGCTCGAGTACGCGAAGATCGACCTGAACGCGCCCATCAGCGGAGAAGACGTCGCGTTTCGCGTCGCGCCACGTATCAACGCGCCAGGGCGCTTGGGCGCCCCTGATCCTGCGTTCGATCTCTTGCTGGCGAAGAACCTGGACACGGCGCGCTCCTTGGCCGCGCGGGTGGAGCAGATCACCGACCAGCGCAAGGAGCTCCAGCGAGAGATGGAGCAGGCCAGCGTGGAGCTCATCGAGGCGGCCGGCTGGGACAAGGACCCAGCGATTGTCGTGGGCGAGGCGAGCTGGAATCACGGCATCGTGGGCATCGTGGCGGGCCGCCTGACGGATCGCTACAACGTGCCAGTGATCGTCGTGGGCTTCGAAGGCGACCTCGGGCGCGGCTCGGTGCGTGGCCCTGCCGGAGCGCGGCTGTACGACGCCCTCTCCAAGGCTAGCGGCCGGCTGGATCGCTTCGGTGGACATCAAGCCGCGGCAGGCGTCACTCTGCAGCGCGAAAACATGGACAGGTTCCGCGAGGATTTCCTGGCCGCCTGCGCGGAAGGTGTGGCTTCTCCGCGCGGCGAGGTCAAGAAGGATCCCGCGCAGGTCGTGCGCCTGGACCCGGCGGACGACCCGTTCCAGGTCGTGCGGGATCTCGAGCGCCTCGAGCCATGTGGGGAGGCGAACCCCGCTCCCAAGCTGCGAGTCGAGGCCAAGCTCGTGAGCGCGCGGGAGGTCAACGGCGGCCATTTGAAGCTGGAGCTCCAGCTGGCGAATGGGCGGCGCATTGGAGCCTTCGGTATCGAACAGGGCGCTCAGGCGACTCAGCTCGGCGAGCGGGTCGTTGCCGTAGGGAGACTCAAGCGCGACACCTATCGCGGCGGGGACGCAGTCGAGCTTCGGCTCGACCAGGTTTGGGGCTAACCGAGACCTCAGGCGGTGCGGACGTCGCGCCCTAGTTCTATGTTGGGGCGCCCGATCACTTCCAGCAGGCGGGTGCGGATCTGGTGCTGACGCTCGCCGCCTACCGCGGTGCCGTCGAGCTCACAGAAGTAGAAGCGGTCCACTGCTCGTTTCCCCATGGTTTTGACGACGGACCGCACGATGTTCAGCCGCTCGTGGGCCAGCGCTGCCGCCAGAGCGAGCAGCAGGCCCGGGCGGTCTTGAGTCTCCACGTCGACACCCATGAGCAGCCCTTCGGCCATCACCCAGGTGATACGCGTGTGGCCGATGCTCTTTGGGGCGCGAGTGACGCGCTCGAGCAGCGCCCCCGCGTCCAGGTGTCGCTCGACGACCACGTTCAGCACGCTCTTGATCTCCGCGAGGGACTCCGTGGCGTTCCAGGGTGCGGTCGCTCGAACGCCGATGGGGCGCACCCAGACCAGGTCGACCGCCTCGACGCGGCCATCCAAGCGTCGGCGCAGATACGCTTCGGCGTCGCGCACATCGAGGTTGAGCGCCTCGAGTCCGATGCAGATCCGAGCGAGCAGCCCCGGGCGGTCGTCGGCGACTACGCACAGCGGGACCCCCGTCGTCAGTCCGCCGGGTGAGAAGGTCCCCACGTTGACTGCGCTGCTGCGCTTGGCGGAAGTCCGCGAGTGGTGCCAGATCGCGTTTGGGTGGTGCCGCTGGCGGTACTCCCGCGGCATGGTGTTTGCGAAGCTGGCCACTTCGGCGTCCTGGCTCTTGCGGGGACTGCTGGCTGGGTTCTGAGTGGTCATTGATGGTTCTCAGCGCGCCCTGCCGCGTGGCCACCGGTGAGGCAGCGACGACCAGCGGAGCAACCTCCAGTGTTGGGGGGCGGGGGTTTCGTACGAGTGTCCGGCGGCGCGCAGGCCGGTGTCCTCACGCCTTTGTTCGTCGCCTGCGTTTCGCCCGCAGCGGAACGACCGGGGCTTCCCGGTTGCCGCCGCGCGGGGAATGCGCGTACATCCTGCGGGTGGACCAGGTCGAGACGTTGATCCGCTTCAGCAACGTGAAGAAGCGCTTTGGCCCGAAGGTGATCTACTCGGGCCTGGATCTCAGCATTCGGCGTGGCGAGGCGTTCACGATCCTCGGTGGCTCGGGAGTGGGCAAGAGCGTGATGCTCAAGATGCTCATCGGCCTGCTGACCGCAGACTCGGGGAGCATCACGTTCGACGGTCAAGAGATCACGAAGATGGGAGAACGGGAGCTCTCGCGTGTTCGCCAGCGCATCGCGATGCTCTTCCAGAGCGGAGCGCTGTTCGATTCGTTGAGCGTGTTCGAGAACGTGGCCTACGGCCTCGAAGAGCATTTCCGTGAGAAAATGTCGCGCTCGGAGATGGAGGATCGGGTGGCGTGGGCGCTGGGCTTGGTCGGCCTCCCCGGCATCGAAGAGATGCGGCCCTCTGACCTCTCGGGGGGCATGCGGAAGCGCGTCGGCTTGGCGCGGGCGATCGCGGTGCAGCCTGAGGTCGTGCTCTACGACGAACCGACGACGGGGCTCGATCCGATCAACACCGCGCGCGTCAACCACATGATCGTGGGGTTGCAGGAGAAGCTCTCCATCACCAGCATCGTGGTCACTCATGACATGGGGAGCGCGTTCGCGATCAGCGATCGCATGGCGATGGTGCACAGCGGGCGCATCATCGCCTGCGGCGATGTCGAGTCGATCAAGGAGAGCGACGACGATCGGGTCTACAACTTCATCCATGGCAAAGCACCAGTGGAAGAAGACGTAGAGACGCTGCTGCGCAGCGGCTGAGGCCTGTGCTTTCGCCGCTCCGCGGGCGTCGGTTCTGCCCGCAACCCTCAGGCCGGCGCGGGCTCCTCTGAGAGCAGCTTCCAGACCACACGCCAGGAGCCGTCGGACACCGGATCGGCTTGTCCCTCGCGGAAATAGTCGCTGGCGGGAGCTTGAGTCACCCAGAGCATCCCCGGGACGATGGGCATGAAGGCGAAGCGATCGACGTAGCCATCCAGGTGAGCGCGCAGCGCGTGACGGCTCAGATCTCGCAGCGCGATGGCGTTGAGCAAGCAGGCGTAGATCAGCGCGATCGGCCACGCGAAGCCGAGCGTGCCCATCACGGATGCGGCTAGATAGAGTGAGAGCAAGCTGCCGAGGGCGAAGCGCCCCTTGAAGGGTGAAGCGATGTAGCCGAACCCAATCGGGATCAGCACGCCACCGGTGAGGATGCCGACTCCAATCGCCGCGCTCAGGCTCAGGAGCGCCTGAGTGCGCAGGCTGCCCGCTTCGCTGGCGGCAACGAAGCGTGACTTCTGAGTGCGCTCGTGGGGTAAACGCCCCGAGTCGCTGCCAACCCGCACGCGGATGAGTCCGGCGCCGGCCGCCGCGGCCTTGAGGCGCTCGGTCGTGGCCTGAGGTGTTCCAGGGAAGAGATACAGCGTGAGTTCCTCGCTGCCGCCTACGCTACCCCTCGCTATCGTCACCGCGCGGTTGGTGAGCGTTTCCGCAAGGCCAAGTCGCTGCAGTTCCTCTGGCTTCACCTGCAAGAGCTTCGCGCGGAACCAGCTGCGCGCAGCGAACAGCACACCGTGCTCGTCCACCAGCAAGAATCCGCCGCGACAGAGCCCGGTTTCCTTCGTGCGATAGGCATACGCAGGGATCACGTGCCTCAAGTCGCGGTCTGGCAGAGCGCGCGAG
>JAUILJ010000543.1 GCA_030433055.1 Polyangia bacterium | reverse complement strand
CGCCACCGAAGAGGACCTTGCAGCTCTCCGCGCGGAATATGGTTTGGACAAGCCGCTGGTCAGTCAGTACGTCGACTACCTCAAGCAGACCGTCACCTTCGACTTTGGCAAGAGCTACAAGACGCAGGAACCGGTGGTCGACATCCTCAAGCAGCGCGTAGGGCCTTCGCTCAGCCTGACTCTGCCCGCGCTGATCGCGACCACGCTGCTCGCGATCGCCATCGGCCTGATCGCCGCCGCGTTCCGACAACGCGCGCTCGATCGCGGGTTGATGGCGCTCGCGGTGACCGGCATGAGCATCAGCTTCCTGGTCTACATCGTGGTTGGCCAGTACCTGCTGGCCTTCCAGCTGCGCGCGTTTCAAATCCACGGCTACGCCGCCGGTTGGAGCGAACGCTGGCAGTACCTCAGCCTGCCGATCATCGTCCTGGTCATCGTCGGCCTCGGCTATGACACGCGCTTCTACCGCTCGGTGCTGGTCGAAGAGATCGGCCGTGATCACGTCACGACGGCGGTCGCGAAAGGCGCAGGGCCGACGCGAGTGTTGACACGCCACGTGCTCCGCAACGCGCTGATCCCGATCGTCACCCGCGTGATGATCTCACTTCCGTTCTTGGTCACGGGTTCACTCTTGCTGGAGAGCTTCTTTGGTATCCCGGGGCTCGGCGCGCAGCTGCTGGAAGCCATCGAGTCCGCCGACTTCCCGGTGATTCGCGCCCTCACGCTGCTCATCTCGGTGCTGTTCGTGTTGACCACCATCTTGAACGACGTGCTGTACGCCGTCGTCGATCCGCGGGTGAGGCTCGAGTGAATACCGCAGCAGCCAACGACTCCACCAATCCCCTGGTGCGGCACATCCAGGACGTCTGGCGTTCACGTCCGAGCCTCAAGCTGCGCCGCGATCGCTTCGCGATGGTCTGCTTGGTCGTGATCAGCCTCTACATGCTGATCGCGTTGCTGGTGGCGCTCGGCATCATCGGCGGCGACTTCGCGGATCGCGTCGGCACCAACTATCAGTCTCCCGGGGGTGAGAGCTGGAAGCTCTGGCTCGGCACCGATCGCCAGGGCCGCAGCATCCTCGTGCGCATGCTGTACTCGACCAAGGTCGCCTTCAACGTGGGCTTCGTTTCCGCGCTGATCGGCTCCGTCATCGGCTCACTACTGGGCGCGGTCGCCGGCTACTTCGGCAAGACGACGGACACCGTCGTGGTCTGGCTGTACTCCACCATCCAGTCGATCCCGAACCTGCTGCTGCTGATCGCGCTGAGCTACGCCGTGACCAAGAACGACCTCGGGCGTGGCCTGGTCGTGGTGTATGTGGCGTTCGGCGCGACGTTCTGGGTCGGTCCGTGCCGCGTGGTGCGCGGTGAAGTGCTGAAGCTCCGGGAGAGCGACTACGTTCAGGCTGCGCGCGCGATGGGCTACTCCCACGCGCGCATCCTGTTGCTCCACGTGCTGCCGAACACGCTGCATTTGGTGCTGGTGTATTTCGCGCTGCTGTTCGTTGCGGCGATCAAGAGCGAAGTCATTCTGAGCTACCTCGGCCTCGGCGTGCAGGGCGAGCCCAGCTGGGGCGTGATGATCAACCAGAGCCGCGCCGAGCTGATCAACGGCTACTACTGGCAAATTGGGGCCGCCACGGTCGCCATGCTCGGCCTCGTGCTCTGCTTCAACGTGTTCGCCGACGCGCTGCAAGACGCGCTGGATCCCAAGAGCCTATGAGCACTCCCGGCAAGCAGCCCAGGGGCGCCGAACCGTTGCTCACGATCTCCCACCTGGAGACCACGTTCTCCACGGAAGCGGGGAAGCTAGTCGCCGTCGATGACGTGAGCTTCGAGATCGCCGAAGGCGAAGTCGTCGGGCTGGTGGGCGAGTCGGGCTGCGGCAAGACCGTGACCAGCAAGAGCATCCTGCGCCTCATCCCCGATCCTCCCGGCAAGATCACCGCTGGGCAAATGCTGTTCGGAGGCCGCGATCTGGTCAAGCTCCCCGAGCGCGAGATGCGCAAGGTGCGGGGCAACGACATCGCGATGATCTTCCAGGAGCCAATGACGGCACTGAATCCTGTGATCCGCGTAGGCGATCAGGTCGCAGAAGCGCTGATCTTGCATCAGCCAAACCTCGGCAAGCACGAGCGTCGCGCCCGAGCGCTCGAGCTACTGACTCAAGTGGGTATCCCTTCCCCAGAGACCCGCATCGACGAATACCCGCATCAGCTCTCAGGCGGCATGCGTCAGCGAGTGATGATCGCGATGGCCCTGGCATGTAACCCCAAGCTCTTGATCGCGGACGAACCCACCACGGCCCTCGACGTGACGATTCAGGCGCAAGTGCTGCGCCTGATGCTCGACCTACGCAAGCGCCTGGGCACCGCGATCCTGCTCATCACCCATGACCTCGGCGTGATCGCCGAGGTCTGCGATCGCGTGGTGGTGATGTACGCGGGGCGCGTCGTCGAACAAGCCACCGTGGATGATCTGTTTCACGAGCCGCGGCACCCCTACACTGCCGCGCTCCTGCGCTCGATCCCGAAGCGCGGCGCCCGCACCACACGGCGCCTGGAGACCATCCCAGGCTTGGTCCCGGATCTGCGCAGGCTCCCTGCAGGTTGTCGCTTCCGCGACCGCTGCGCCCACCACACGAGCCTGAGCGAAGCGGAGCAGGCTCGCTGTCGCGAAGCTGAACCCGAGCTATCGACCGACGAACAGTCCGGAGCGAGCGTGCGCTGCTTCTTCCCAGTGCCGACACCGGGAGGAGCCGCCCCGGATTCCATTTCCCCGCGGAAGGATTCTCCATGACGTTGCTCAGAGCGCGCCAAGTGGTCAAGCACTTCCCGAAGCACGGGGGCTTCCTCGGCCGCGAGATTGCCCGAGTGCACGCCGTGAACGGCGTCGACCTCGAGGTTGCGAAGGGCGAGAGCTTCGGCCTGGTGGGCGAGTCCGGCTGCGGCAAGTCGACCCTGGGCAAGGTCCTGGTGCGCCTCCTGGAGCCCACCTCCGGTCGCATCGAGTTCGACGGCAAGGACATCTCAACGCTGAACTACGCGGCGCTGCGCCCGTTCAAGCGCCGCATGCAGATCGTGTTTCAGGATCCCTATGCGTCACTGAACCCACGCATGACCGTGGAGGGCATGCTCGGCGAGGCGCTGAGGTTTCACCAGATCGTCCCACCGGCTCAGGTGAGCGCCCGCATCGACGACCTGCTCGAGCGCTGCGGCCTGCGCAAGGACATTCGCCGCAAGTACCCCCACGAGTTTTCCGGGGGGCAACGACAGCGCCTCGGCATCGCGCGCGCTCTCTCGGTGGAGCCGGAGGTCGTGCTGGCAGACGAGCCCGTCTCGGCGCTCGATGTCTCGGTGCAGGCGCAGGTGCTCAACCTGATGAGCGATCTCAAGGAGTCCCTGGGGCTGACGTTCCTGTTCATCTCACATGACCTCAAGGTCGTGCAGCACTTCTGCGATCGCGTCGCCGTGATGTACCTGGGCTTCATCGTCGAAGAGGTGCTGGCAGAGCACCTGGATAGAGACGTGCGGCACCCGTATTCCAAGGCACTCCTGGCGGCGATCCCCATCGACGATCCCCGGGACCGCGGCGCCGCTGACGTGCTTGAAGGCGACGTCCCGTCGCCGCTGGACATCCCGCGCGGATGCGCGTTTGCTGGGCGCTGTCCACTGGCCAACGAGCGCTGCACTCAGGAGCGCCCCGAGCTGCTCCAGCTGGGCAATGGCGCTGGGCACCGAGTGGCCGGTCACGCCGTCGAAGAGGGCCGCGACTGATCTCAC
This sequence comes from Polyangia bacterium, assembly GCA_030433055.1. GTDB lineage: Bacteria > Myxococcota_A > Polyangia > Polyangiales > Polyangiaceae > JAHBVY01. Next base: position 2,203 of record JAUILJ010000543.1, on the reverse strand, counting down.
CCCCAAACCCAGCGGATGCAGCTCCGAGTTCGGGGGTGAGAATCACTGAATCGCACCCAAGCTCCGGCACACGGCGGTGTCGAAGCCTGCCATGGCCCGACCCACGCTGTGTTTTGCTCTGTGCCTCACGATCTCGACGGCTTCGATTGGCTGCGGTCCCTCGAGCGCCGCACCCCAGGAGGACGCGCCGGATCAAAGCTATCCCACCGCGCTCCAGCTGATGTGCGACGTCGACCAACACGCCAAGCTCGACGCGGAGGAAGATCCCATCGGCATCGAGGGGGCGCGCCTCGACTGGATGCGTGACCACATCACGAACCCCGACGCCATCGAGCTCATCACGTTGATGCGCGTACGCTCCAACAGTGAGAAGGCGAAGATGCTCACCGAGCAGACCAGCGCCGAGAAGGTGGCTTCCTGCCCCCTAGCCGCGAACTGGAAGGCCCACCCTGAAGGCTAGCTTTTTAGATCCACGCGGAAAGCGTAGCCGTCGCGCTCAAAGCCGAGCTGCTCGTAGAAAGCGTGCGCTCTGGTGCGCTTCGAGTTGGATGAGAGGATGGCCTTGTAGCAGCCCTTTTGGCGACACACATCGAGGGCGAATCGCATCATGACCTGGCCGATGCCTTCTCCATGGCGCGTCGGGTCCACCGCGACGTCTTCGATCACCGCCGATGGCGCCGCCATGTATGCCAGGTTGTCCATGATGAGCAGCGCGAAGGTGCCGACTATCGCTTCGCCGTCGCACGCCACGAATACCGAGTAGTCCGGATAGGAGCGCATGCGCTGGAAGACGCGCTCGGCTTCGACGAGAGGCAACGTCTTGCCATCGTCGAGCTCGGGCTGGGCGTAGAGCCGCAGCACCTCGGGCAAGTCCACTTCCGTTGCCTCACGGCAAGAGATGGCAGCAACACCCGAGGCACTCATCGGCTCAGTTCGCGTTCAGCTCGCGGCGCAGCAGCTCATTGACCAGCTTTGGGTTGGCCTTGCCACCCGTGGCGCGCATCACCTGGCCAACGAACGCCCCGATAAGGTTCTGGTTGCCTGCACGGTAGCGCTTGACGTGATCGGGATTGTCGCTGAGCACCTTGCGAATCACCTCAGCGAGCTGAGCTTCGTCGTCGATCTGACCGCCGCCGAGGCGCTCGACGATGTCCTTTGGAGAGTCTCCGGTCTTGCACAGCTCTGCGAACACGTCCTTGGCCAGGCGGCTGGACAGCGTACCGGCCGCCTGGAGCTGCACCAGCTCGACCAACTCCGCGGCGCCGAACGGAGGCTCCCCGTCGTGGCCCTTGAGGAACGAGGCCACGTCGTTCACCAGCCAGCGGGTGACCGCCTTCACGTCGCCGTCCATGCCATCCACGCCGACCAGGAGCTTCCCCAGGCGCGGATCCCCGCTCACCACATTTGCTTCGTGGGGTGAGAGGCCGTGTACGGTCACGAGCATCTGCGCTGCTGCGTCGAGCTCGACAGGCTTGTGCACTTGAGCCGCTTGGGCTGCTTTGGGCTGGGCCCGGCGGCGTTCGGGCGCAGGTTGCTTTGGCTGGGTCTGCTTTGCCCAGCTGTCCTTCAACGACACCGTGCGGTTGAAGACCAACGCGTCGGGCTTCGAGTCTAAATCCGCATAGAAAAATCCATGACGCTCGAACTGAACTCGCGTCAGGCCCTCCTGCAGAGCTGCGGGCTCCAGCTTGCAGCCCTCGAGCACCTCGAGGCTCTTCGGGTTCAGGGTGGTGATGAAGTCCACGCCCTCGGGCAGCGCGTCAGGCTCAGGCACCGAGAACAGCCGGTCGTAGAGGCGCACCTCACAGTCGACCGCGTCCTCCGCGCTCACCCAGTGGATGGTGCCCTTGACCTTCATCTTCGCGGCTTCTTCGGGCGTGTGCAGACGGGCGACGACTTCAACCAGCTTGCCGCTCTCGTCGACCACGGGGAAATCGCAGGTGATCACGTATCCGTACCTGAGCCGTACTGAAGCGCCCGGTGCCAAGCGGTGCCACTTGGGCGGCGGCTCCTCGGCGAAGTCTTCGGCCTCGATCCACAGCTCCTTGGAGAGCGGCACCTTGCGGGAGCCCGGGCGGCCTACGTCGGGCGGATAATAGGGTGCCTCCAGCTCCTCGCGTTTCCCCACGACTTCGTCAAAGTTCGAGAGGATCAACTTCAAGGGCCGCAGCACGCACATCACTCGCGGGGAGCGCTGGTTGAG
>JAUILJ010000542.1 GCA_030433055.1 Polyangia bacterium | reverse complement strand
TACGGAGACGAAGAGCGCGAGCCACGTGCTCGAGTTCGTCAAGAAGCGCGGCCTGAACGTGCATTACATCATGGAAACGCATGCCCACGCTGATCACCTGAGCGGCGCGCAGTTCCTGAAGCGCCACCTGAACGCCCAGGTGGTGATCGGCGAGAAGATCACCAAGGTGCAGGCGATGTTCAAGGACATCTTCGCCCTGGGTGAGCTCAGGACCGACGGCTCCCAGTTCGACAAGCTGGTCGCAGATGACGAGGTCATCCAGGCCGGGAGCCTGGAGGTGAAGGTGATCGCCACGCCTGGCCATACCCCGGCCTGCGTGAGCTACCTGATCGACGACGCGGTGTTCACGGGCGACGCGCTGTTCATCGAGGACTACGGTACCGGCCGCTGTGACTTTCCCGGAGGAAGCGCTTCAGACCTGTATGACTCTGTTCATGGCAAGCTGTATGGCCTACCCGACGCCACGCGCGTCTTCGTGGGGCACGACTACCAGCCTGGCGGTCGCCCACTGCGCTGGGAGACGACCATCGGCGAGAGCAAGCAGCAGAACCCACAGCTCAAGCAATCGACCGAGCGTGAAGCGTTCGTGGAGTCGCGCCAGACTCGGGATGCCACGCTGGATCCGCCGCGGCTGCTCTACCCCAGCGTCCAGATCAACATTGCCGCGGGGCAACTTCCGCCGGAGCATCCCAACGGTCGGCGCTACCTGTCCTTCCCGCTGAACCTCAAGCGGCCGACGGACGAGGCGGGTGAGCCGAAGGCGATGTGAGTCGCTTGGAGTTGATGTGAGGCGCGGCATCAAGGAGACTGCGCGGCGTGGACACTCCGCGCTACCTGTTCACCCAGGCGTGCAACAACGCCTGGGCCAACCATCGCTTGCTCTCCGCTTGCCGCGGGCTCAGCCATGAGGCCTTCGCAGACCCGACCCGGACCAGCTTCTTCCCCTCGATCCAGGCGACGCTGAATCACAACCTGATCGTTGATTGGTACTACGTCGATGCGCTCGAGGGAGGCAGCCTGGGGCTCGAGGCGTTCGAGAGCGAGGTGCCTTGCCCGCTCTTCGAAGACCTGGACCGTGAGCAGCGCGCGGTAGACCAGCGGCTGATTCGGCTGTGCCGGGAGCTTTGCCCCGAGGATCTCCAGCGTGAGGTGCGCATGCAGCGCACCAAACACGTGCAGGTAGACTCCGTGGTACGCACGCTGCTTCACTTGTTCCAGCACCAGGTGCACCACCGTGGTCAGGCCCACGCCATGTTGAGTGGTACGTCGGTCAAGCCGCCACAGCTCGACGAGTTCTTCATGGGGGGAGAGGCGCACCTCAGAGCCGATGATCTGGCCGCCATCGGGCTCAGCGAGGCGGAGATCTGGGAGCTTTGAAGCGAGCTGGCGCTGCGGCTAGGATCGGCGGATGGCCGGGAAGTCGCATACGACCTACGTCGCGCTGTTCAGAGGCATCAACGTGGGAGGCAACAAGAAGCTGCCGATGGCGAAGCTGCGGGAGCTCTGTGAGGGGCTCGGATTTGTTTCCGTGAGGACATATATCCAGAGCGGTAACCTGGTGTTCCGCTCGGCGCTCGATCCGGCCAGCGTGGAACAGAGGATCGAGGGTGTGGTTGAGCAGGAGTTCGGCTTTCACGCAGACGTGATCGCGCGCAGCGCCAGGCAGTGGACAGCCTACGCCAGGGCCGCGGCCTTCCCTGACGCGGCTGAGGCGCGCCCCAAGTTCCTGCACCTTGGACTTTCCAAGCAGAAACCTGCCAGGGGTTGTGTGGCGAAGCTCGAGGAGTACGCCAACCCTGACGAACGCGTTGCGCTGAAGGGTGACGCGCTGTGGGTAGACTACGGGACCGGTGTTGGGCGCTCCAAGCTCACCCCGGCGGTGCTCGACCGTGCGCTGGGCTCGACCGTGACCTTGCGCAACTGGCGCACGGTGATGGCTATCAGTGAGTTGCTCGATGAGGTCGCCAAGAGCTGAGGCGCGCAGGTTGGGGCGCGGCACGGTGTATGCAGTCCGCTGTGGGTAGAGGCCCGCTATGTTCAAGTTCGTTTCTGCCGTTTTTGCCGCAAGTTTGCTGATTTCTTCCGTCTCTTGCGGTCCACCGACCACTCCCATTCCGGGGGCTGCTGCCGCGCGCTCCTCCATCGAAGGCCGCGTCACCCGCATCGAACGAGGTCCTGAAGACGAGCTGCAGCAGAATGTGCGCATTACCGTTGCGGTGGGTGACGGTTCAGAGGTCGATGTGGACCTCGCACCGGGCTGGGTGCTGGACGAGCGCGGGATCCGCCTGGAGGAGGAAGACGCTGTGGCGATCGAAGCGCGCAGTGTGGCAGGAGGCCTCGAGGCGACATCGATCCAGGGCGCTGGTCCCCGCGTCGATCTGCGCGCACAGGACGGCAAGCCGCTCTGGCACCCAAAGAAGTAAGGGCGCGCCCTGAGCTTCTGACCTCCCGCTGAGTGCCGGCGGCTACTTGGACTTGCGTCGCGGGGTGTGAAACGTTTCCCCGCGTGAACACATTCCGACGAACCGGGTGATCAGATTTTCGCGACCCTTCGCGGTCTTGAGGTTTGCCAGCCGAACCACAATCGCGAACCGATTGGCGCTATCGAGTGTCTCGAAGAAGCGCTTTGCCTTCGGCACCCTGGCCAGGGCCTCTAGCAAGTCTTGAGGCACCTCCGCCGTGCGAGCTCCCGGGTACGCTCGCTCCCAGCGACCATCGCGTCGCGCCTCATCGACCGCTGCCTGCCCTGGCGCCTCGAGTCGCTTGGCTGCGATCAGCGCCTCGGCCTTCGTACGGTTGATCTTCGACCACGGGCTCGTGGCCGTGCGCCGCGAGAAGCGCTGGAGCCACGCCGACTCGTCCAGCGCGGCCTTCTGGCTGTCGATCCAGCCCCAGATCAACGCGCCCTCGAGCGCCTCGGCATAGGTGATGGAAGGCGCAGCGCCCTTCTTGGCGATGCGCAGCCACACCGCGCCTGACTTCGCGTGGTTTCGCTTCAGCCACTGGAGCCAGTCGCGCAGCCCATCGAAGCACAGCGTGGGCTCCGGAGATGACTTCTGTTGCTTTCGAGTTGCCACGCCCCAACATAGCGCCTGCTCGCGCGCTTCCATTGGATAAACACGTCCAGCTTCAGTTCGGTGCGATGGCTGCGGGATGCACGTGTTCGAGCTGCCGACGCGTGAGGCCGCCCTATGAAGCCTTGACTTGGAGTGCCAGGTAGCTGCCGTCAGGTTCCCACCACACCGCTCCGCCTCGCTGGAGCGCGTGGATGGCGTCTGCACCGTGGATCTGGAGTTCTGTAGTTTTTCCGCTTGGATTTCCTGTGCTGGTGGTCGCTTGCAGGGAGAACACCAAACGGTCCCCTCGAACCTTGTACGTGGGAGTGTAGTAGAACGTGTCTGTGCCGTAGGTCCACACGAGAAACCACCCGCCCTGACGCTGCACGAGCGCTGGACACTCCTCGAATAGCGTCGAATTCTGACAGGAGAAGCCCGGGCCGAAACGCCATCCAAGCGCGGTGCTCGGAGTGATACGCTCAGGGCCGGTCGATGGGGTGCAGCCAACGGCCAGGAGGCTGATAGCGAAGAGCAAGGGCGTGCGCGACACGCTCGTGATACGACGCAGCGTCAGCGTGACTTCCCCGGGGCGGTCGGTGCTCGATTTCGCACGGGCTACCTGCGGCGACTCCACACGCCGGTGCACTCCGGCAGGACGGTTCCTTCCAAGAGCTCTGCCTTGGCGTCGCCAAAGAAGAACTCAATCAGGTCTTTGGCTGCAGCCGGCGACTCGAAGCGATAGTCGGTGCGGATGGGCTGGCACACGAAGCCGCGCTCTGCTTCTAGCCACGCATAGTACTCTGCGAGCTCCGCGTTCGGTGGCTTGGGCGCGCGGTGTCCGGTGCCGAGGGTCTCGATCACCACGACGGTGCCTCCGGGGCGAACCACGCGGTTCAACTCGTCCAGGCCCTTGGCGATTTCGCGCTGCCAGTGCTCCGGCTCCCAGTGCCTGAGGTGACCATATACCCAGCCTGCGACGCCGACGTCTGCGCTCTGCGGCTCTGCTGGCAGCTCTCGCGCATCCGCGAGGATCCAGCTGGCTTCGGGCACGCGGGCTTTCCCAAGCTGCAGCATGCCCTCCGCCGCCTCGGTCGCGACGACTCGTGCTCCTGCGTTGACCAGCAGACGAGTCACGCGCCCGGTGCCCGCGCCGACTTCGATCACGTCGCGGTTCCGCAACTCGAGCACTGCGCCGAGCGTCGCCTCCAGCTGCCCCTCGTGGTCCTCCGCGCGAACCAACCGATCGTATTGCTCCGCGTGATCGCGGTAGATCTCCTCATAGCTCAGTCGCATCGACCGAAACGGTAGGAGGGAGCATCCCGAACGCGCAAGGACCGGATTGGAGCGATCTCTACTTCGAGACCACCGAGTAAGTGACCAGCGGAAATCCGTTGTGCTTCTTCCCGGGTTCGACCTGTAGCTTCAAGCGCCGACCCCGGGTGGCCACATATGCCGCCCCGCGGCCGCCAATCCCGTTGCTGGAGGTTAGCCAGCAACTATCCAGGCACGTGAGCGTCGCGTCGGCGTCGGGCATCATCTCCGATGGGCGCTTGTCGACGCCGGTGTTGATGATGATTCGCGGGGTGCTCTTCACGAGATCGAAGATCACGCGCAGGTTGCCCTTGCCTGGCAGGGTGATCGTTCGCTCGGCTCGTTCGGGGTGAGCGCTCCCGTTCACGATCAGTGAGCACGCCGGCGCGCAGGAAAGCTGCAGCTGGCGCTTTGCACCAACGCCCGGCGCAGTCCCCACGTCATCATCGGAGCCCGCAGTGTTGCCCTCGAGGTTTGCTGCGGCGGCTCCTTGGTCGCCGTCGAGCGTTCGGCGAGCCTTGCGCTTTCCAGAGAAGACCACCACGAGCGCCAGCGTGAGGATCAGCGCTCCACCAATCGGGAGCAAGATCAGCCACCCGGGTCTGCGCGTGGTGGGAGGTGGAGGCCCGCTGGAGAAGACCGGAGGTCCATTGAGCCCCTGAGTCGATGGCAACAGGTTCTGGCTGCTGAGCTGAGTTTGTTGGGGGTGAGGAGCGGCGATTGGTCGCGGGGACGCGGCGGCGGCGTGCGCCAGTGGCTGGTCGCTCGCCCGCGCCAGCAAGGCGTCCAGCTGCCAGAAAGCTTGAGCCGTTGTCGGCCGCTGCTCGATCTGGCGCGCGGTACAACGCGAGAACCATTCATCGAATCCGTGCGGTAATTGGTGGGCGCTCCCGAGCTCGCGCGCTCGCGCGGACGCCGGGTCCTGATGGTCGAAGATCACCTCCCGCATCAGGGCGGGCAAACCCGACGTGGGGTTGTTGGCGCTGCGCCAGTAGTGGCGCCCCGTGAGCGTGAAGAAGGCGACCAAGGCCGCAGCCCAGACGTCGGTGTGGGGACCGATGCGGTTTCCGGCATCGGTTTGCTCGGGAGCCATGTACAGCGGAGTGCCGAGCGCCGCCGTCGAATCCGTGGTGCTCCCGAGGATCTTCGCGATACCGAAGTCGAGGACCTTGACGCAGAACGGCGCGTCCGTCGTTCGAGGCGCGGCCACGAATAGGTTCTCCGGCTTCAAATCACGGTGGACGATGCCTTTCGCGTGGGCCTGGGTGAGGCCGTGTCCTAGCTGGGAGAACAGTATCCGTGCGGTATCAAAGGGAGGCGGCCCCTGCTCACGCAGCATCGCGTCCAGGGTTCGACCCTCCAAGAACTCCATCACCAGCCAAGGCACGGCCAGCTCTTCGTCGATGCCCGCAGCGAGCACCTGAACCACGTGATCACTGGCGATTTCTGCGGAGACGCGCGCTTCGCGTTCAAACCGCTCCCTGAGCTCTGGCTTGAGCAGCAAGGCCGGGTGCATGAGCTTCAAGGCGCGACGGTTGCCGGTGCTCAGCTGGGTCACCAGGTACACTTGGCCCATCGCGCCCTGGCTGAGCGGCCGCTCGATACGGAAATCTCCGCCGATCACCACG
>JAUILJ010000541.1 GCA_030433055.1 Polyangia bacterium | reverse complement strand
GGAGGTGAGCTCTCGTCGCCGCTGTAGCCGTTCCATTTGAGGTCGGCGCCGTCGCGAAAACACGGGGTGTAGACCCACACGCTGTTGGCGCCTCGGTAGGCCAGAGCAAGCTCTTCACAGGGCGACTGGAGCTTGCGCTCGTCGAGGTTGCCTACAGCCGGGTGACTCGCGAGGTTCGCGATGGGCCCGGGTAGTGTGAGCAGGAAGTCGACCGAGTCGGCGGCAGAGAACATGAGGTCCTCGGTCAACATCAGGATCTCATCGCCCTGGATGGTCAGGATGTCAGGGCCGATGGGCAGGCGGTTCTCCATCGCGTCCATGATCACGACTTCGGCTTCGCCGTCGCCGATATCGAATGGGGAGTAGGCGGTTGGCTGCAAAGAACCATCGCGTCGGCCTCGTAGCACGTTGAGGCCGCCGCCAAACTCTGACCGCAGAACGACGAGGTCGGAGAGGTTGTCCCCCGTGAGCTGGCCAATCGCGGGCACGATCGCCGCGCCGTTCACGTCGGTCTGTGCCTGCTGGTTGCCGCGCTCGTCCAGGAAGTGAATGCTGAGTTCGGTTGGTGTCACGCTGACGATCTCGGACTGCCCGTCCCCGTCGAAATCTCCGCTCTCGACCCGCAGGGTGTAGCCCTGGCGCAGCACGCTGCCCGGCGTGTAGTCACCCGACGCCCTGCGGCAGACCCCGTCGGTTCCGCAGCCGAAGCCGGCTGGGCAGTTCATCGTTTCCGTGCCTGCGGGGCTACCTGCAGCAGTGCACAGGTAGCGACACTGATTCTCGGAGCCCTTCGGGGCGCAGTTGCCTTCCGGAAAGGAGTCGCACTCTTCGCCCGCCTCGGGCTCGACGACTCCGTTGCCGCACTCACCGCGCTCGATGGTGGATAGGTTCGCGCACCCCGGTAGGAGCACTCCTCCCAGCGCCGCGCAAAGCCATGTGCCTAACCCCCAAGAAATGCGGTTTGACCTCGTCCTCAAGATGCCGCCTGCCTGCACCCCGCGGGTGCGCCTAAGTCAAGAATTGCCAAGCGTGGCGCCGCAGAGCCACGCAGAGTCAGAATGGGTTCTCCAGATCGCCGCTGCCGCCGGGCTTCTTCTTCACCGTCGCGCGCTGGACCAGCTTGACCAGCGTGACGCTGATCACTCCGCCGACATTCGGCTTCACGTGTACCTTCTTGGAGCGGTAGCCCGGAGCCTGGAACTCGATTTCCACTTCTTCGTCGCCGTAGGGGACCTCGAGGGGCTTGTCCGACGTGCCGATTTTCTTGCCGTCGATGTAGGCCTCGACGCCCTCTGGTCGTGAATCGACGCTAAAGCGAACGCTGGTCGGTTTCTCGGGCTCAGCCGGGGCTGCGCTGGCCTTGGGCTCCGGCAGCACCGGTTCCGATGCTGCGGGTGCGACCGACGGCGTGGGTGCGGGCGTTTCCGCGAGGTGATCAGGCGTGACGGACGTGTGGTTCGAGCGCAGGACGAACACGCCTGCGCCCGCCGCACCCAGCAACGCCACCCCCAGGACAGCGAACAGCGCGACCCGCGAGCCCTTCTTGGGGCTATCGGTGTCAACGGCGAGCGGCGCTTGAGTCGATGCACCGGCGGCCTTCTCCAGGCGCTGCTGAATCGAGGGTGACATCTGCTCGGTGCCGAGCTCGGTGCGATCCAGCTCGCCGAAGCGCGGCGTCGGCATCGCGTGGCCACCACCAGACAGCGGGCTAACGGTGACGCTCAGGCCGGCGCTCTGCGCGGCCGCGGCCAGTTCTTCCACCGCCATGGACACCGTCTGCGGGCGATCTGCGACGTCCTTGGACATCATCCGCTGGATGGGTGCGTCCAGCTCAGTGGGCAAGCCAGCGACCGTGCTGACCGCGGGGGGCTGCTCGTTGATGTGCTTCAACATCAGCGTCAGCATCTGGTCCGAGACGAACGGGCGCTGGCCGGTCAGCACCTCGAAGCACATCACCCCGAACGAGTAGATGTCCGTGCGGTGGTCGACCCCGGTACCTCGGCATTGCTCGGGCGACATGTAGTACGGGGTGCCGATGGGCGCGCCGGTGTTGGTCTTGTGTCCGCTCGTGTGATCACCCAGGAGCTTCGCGATGCCGAAGTCGAGCAACTTCGGCGTGGGGCGGCCGTCGGCGTCGAACGCGACGTAGATGTTCTCTGGTTTGAGATCGCGGTGCACGATCTCATTCTTGTGTGCTGCGTCGAGCGCTCGGGCGACCTGACGCAAGATCGGGATGGCTTCCTCTGGGGTGAGCTTGCCCTTGCGCTGGATGTACTCGTCGAACGGCACGCCGTCGAGCAGCTCCATCACGTAGTACTGGCGTTTGTCGGGCAGACTCCCGAACGCGAAGATATCGATGATGTTCTGGTGCTGGATCTGGTTGACAGCGCGCGCTTCCGCGATGAAACGCGACACCATCTGGGGGTTCGACGAGTACTCGCGGTTCAACACTTTGATCGCGACGCGCTTGCCGATCAGCGGATGAACGCCAGCGTACACACAGCCGAAGCCGCCCTCTCCGAGCTTCTTCTCGATCTCGTATTCGCCAACGGTCGTGCCTGGCGTCAGATCCGGGTCCACACCTGAGAAGGCGGCGTCTGGTAGGAGGGTCTCCCCGTCGTGGCCGCAGTTGGCGACCCCCTCGGGGTAAACGGTTCGGCACTTGGGACAGGTCGGCATCTTCTCGGCGGTGGTCTCCCGAACCGATCCTGACGGCGGAAGAGCCGCTGGGCGGGCTTCGAAGGAGGCTCAGTTTCATAGGGTGCGCGGCTTCCCCCACGCGATCAATAGCCTCGGAACTTTCTGGCGCCTGATGGCACCGGCAGGTTTCGCATACGCGGCTTTGCTAGAGCGCTCCGTGCGGTGTTTTGTCCAGTGCGTCGCCCCGCCTGGCGCGCGTCTCGGTCGGGCTCGTTTCAGTAGGGCTCGAATCGCAGCGCCCCAGATTGCCGTACCCTCGCATCACCTGCCGGGAAACGCTTCGTTTCGCCGCGCGTCCCCGGCCAAGGCCGAGTGAGGAGGTGTGTGCTAGCCTTGCTGGCTATGCCGGTGTGCAAAGCCTGCGGTGAAGAAGTGGACGAGGTGGTCTCCGTGAAGATCGACGGAAAGTCGAAGAAGCTGTGCGAGGAGTGCGCGGAGATCGCGGAACAAGAGCAGGAGATCCTCGAGCAGAGTGAGTCGGTCGTTCAAGGCATGATGGGCTTCAAGGGCCGTCGCTGAGCTGGGTGGCGCCGCTCGGCGCTCCACCCACTCTGGGGGTGTGTGATGGCTAGTCAGCGTCTCGCAGTAGCTCCACGAGGAAGCCGCGAACCGACGCGTGGCCGAGCAGGTGGCGAGCGATGTGTTCGCCCCTCTCGCGCAGCGCCTCACGCGCCTCGGCCAACACTCCCGCTTCGCTGAGCAGCTCGTGCAGAGGGCGGCCTGCTTCGTGCTCCAGGAATGCGCTCACCTCGAGCATCACTGCTTGGCTCAAGGACTGACCCCGCGCGTTGTGGCGCAGCACGTCAGGCGCAAGCTCCGCGGTCATGCTGCGTACGTCCTCCAGATCGCGCATCACGTCGGCCAGCTTGACCTCGCGCACGGCACTCAGCGCGTGGAGACGCATGCGTCTCAGGATGTCCTGGCCCTCGTCGCTCTTCACTCTCTCGATGAGTGCCGCGCGGAACTCGTCCTGAGCCGTGCGTGAGAAGTCGTTGACCACCTTCTGCATGCGCCCTTCGAGGCCACCGACCACGCTCTTGCCAACATCCGTGATGCCTTTGGCGCCCTCGCTGACGCGACCCTTGAGGCCCCTGGCCAACCCCGAGAGCGCACTCCCACCTGCTGCAGCGATGCCGCTCCCCAGGCCAACGCCGGGGAGGCGCTTGGCGAAGCTCTGAAGCGTACTCTGCACTACCGGCGCGAGTAGCTCGCGCAGCAGCTTCGCATCGACGATGTCCTTGCCCCATTTGCCCTGGGGAATTCTGAGCTTCGACAGGTGCTGCTCCATGCGTTGCCAACTCGCCTCTGGCAGCAAGGCGCCGACCTGCTCTGCTTCCTCGTCGAAGCGCTCGAGCTGGCGGTACCAGCCAGGGGTCACGTGCTCGTCGACCAGCAGAGACGCCGTCTCACCGCCCAGGGCAACCAGCACCAACGCGCTCACGCGCCGGAGATCGACCAGCTCTTCCAGGGGCAGTTCGAGCAGCGCGTCGACGACGGTCGTGACCCCCTGCCCGAGGCGACTCGAGTCGGAGCCGGCGAGTCCATCCAAGACCTGATTCAAGCGCGAAGCGTCCATGGCCGCCCCAATAGCTCAACCCACGCTCCACGCCCAACCAGCTCGCGCCAGTGGTGCTCGGCCGGGCGGTGGGCGAGGGGCCTGTAGAAGCTCCCGAGTCTGCTCTCGGGTGGCGGCCTCAATCGACAAGCTTTGGACGAGCGGTTAGTGTGCTCGTTCGCGGCGCGCACCGGCCGCTGAGGGGGCTCACGCCCATTCGGTGCCAGACAATCAAGACTCACATGGCCAGACGTCATTCACGATCCAGGGGATTCGGGGGAGGCCTTCAGCGCATCAGCAAGGGGGCTCAAAACGCCATGGAGGTCTTGCGCCTCGGGCGCTTGACGCCTCGGCAAGGTGCGACCTTCGAAGTCGTTCACCAGGAGAGGATGTTCAAGCTGCGGCGCTACGCCGGAGTCAAACATCCCAGCGGTGCGCGCGTCGCGTCGCCGCTCTTGATGATCCCGCCGTTGATGCTCACGGCCGAGATCTACGATGTCTCGCCTGAGCTGAGTGCAGTCAGCGTGCTGACGAGTGAAGGCATCGACCCGTGGGTCATCGATTTCGGCGCTCCCGAGCAGGAGGAAGGCGGCATGGAGCGCACGCTGGACGATCATGTCCGCGCCGTCGCCAAGGCCATCCGCTTGGTGGCCGAACAGACCGGCGCTCAAGTGCACCTGGCGGGGTACTCCCAAGGTGGGATGTTCGCGTATCAGGCTGCCGCTTACCTGCAGTCGGCTCACCTCGCGTCAGTGATCACGTTCGGCAGTCCAGTGGACATTCACGCCAACCTGCCGTCGCTGTCCAACGAGGTCGCCGAGCGAGTGATCGGCATGGCGAGGACGCTGGTGGAGTACCCGCTGACGCACATGGAGGGCCTCCCGGGGTTCTTGACCAGCACGGGTTTCAAGCTCCTGACGCCCGTGAAGGAGGCCCAACAGCTCCTCGATTTCGTGCGCAACCTCCACGATCGACAGGCGCTGGAAAAGCGCGAGAGCCGCCGCAGGTTTTTAGGGGGTGAGGGGTTCGTTGCGTGGCCTGGTCCGGCGCTGCGAAAGTTCATCGACGAGTTCGTTGTCCACAACCGCCTCGCTTCGGGCGGCTTCGTGATCGACGGGCGCAGCGTTACTTTGGCGGACATTCGCTGCCCGGTGCTGGCGTTCGTGGGTGAGCGAGATGACATCGCGCGTCCTCCGAGTGTCAGAGCCATCGCGAACGCTGCGCCCAACGCGGAGGTCTTCGAGATCCCGTTGCCCGCGGGGCACTTCGGCCTGGTCGTGGGTTCCACCTCGCTCAGGGAGACTTGGCCGAGCGTCGTGCAGTGGATGCGCTGGCGAGAGGGGCTCGGGGAGCAACCTGAGTTGATCGTGGATCCCGACGCGGGCCCCGATGTTCCGGATTTCTTCGACGATGACGACGAGGTCGGTGGCTTCAATCTGGACGTCGACATCGATCTGTTCGTCGACACAGCCGCGACGGCGGTATCATCCGCGTGGAAACGGCTGGGGCATGCCTTCGAGGACGCAGCGGACGCGGTGGACAACCTGCGTTTCCAGCTCCCCCGCCTGAGCCAGCTACGGCGCATGGGGCCGGACTCCCGCATCAGCATGGCAGCGGTGCTTGCGCGTCAGGCCAAGCACATCCCAGAGCAGACGTTCTTCTTGTTCCGTGGACGCGCGTTCTCCTACGCTGACGCCGACCGTCGAGTGAATCACGTCGTTCGCGGCTTGATCTCCTGCGGCGTGCGCCGG
>JAUILJ010000540.1 GCA_030433055.1 Polyangia bacterium | reverse complement strand
GCTCTGCTCGCGCACTTGGGCCTGCCTGAAGAGCGGGCCATCTACCTCGAGGACTACGGGCACGTGCAGTCCGTGGATCAGGTGCTGGCGCTCGAGCTGGCGGTGGAACGAGGCCGACTCGCTCCCGGATCCCTCGCAGTGCTGGTCGGAGCGGGTACGGGATACACCTGGAGCGCGACGGCGATCTCCTGGTAGGGCTTGGAGCACCTGTCGTTAGGTTCACCACTCCCCAGGAGCGGCCGAGAGCGAGCGCGACCTGCCTTGATTCAGGAGGTGCGCTTGCTGCGCTTGCTGCGAGGCTTGGTGGCCGATCGCGCCGTCGAGGTGCTGCGCGCTGGGCGAGCAGGGGCTGGGTCCTTCGCTAGCTGACCCGCGACAGCTTGGAGTGCGGCCTTCAGGTCTTCGATGTCCTGGCGCAGCTTGCGCACGTCCCCGGAGCTGGCCTCTACGGGTTCGTCTTCAGATTCCGGTTCGGGGTCGTCGTCCGGCTCGGCTTCGGGGGCGGCCGGTGAAGGGATGCGCTCTCTTGGCTGGTACTCGGGTTCCGCGCTGGGGCCAAAAGGATTTTCCTTGCGGAACAAGCGCATAAACGCGTCGGACGCAGTGTAGGGCCAGGTCGCGAATGGGAAGACGCCGCTCATCGCCTCAGCACTCTGGCGACCCTTGAGGTAGAGCTCCAGAGACGTCGACATGTAGCGGCCCAGGAACTCGGCGAGCGCTTCGTCCTTCATGCGAATCAGCTGCACCAGGAGCGGAACCGGGAGCAGCTTCGCCGCGCCTCGGCTCTCGATGATGATCTGAGTCAGCGTGGCTTGCGTCAGGTCCTTGCCGGTCTTGGCGTCGACGACGTACACGTCCGCTCCCTCACGAATCCGCTCAGCGAGCTCCTCCTGAGTGATATAGCGGCTCTCCGTCGTGTCGTAGAGGCGTCGGTTGCTGTACTTCTTGACGATCATGGGCAGGCTGCGTCGCGTGTTTTTGCGGTGCAACAGCGCGACGCCCGACGGACCTTATCATACGCGCGCGTGTCGGTGCAGCCTCACCAGATCTAGCCCTGAAATGCCACTAGAACTGGCAAACTGCCGTCGTTCCCGGCGTGTGCTGCCGTTGTTGCGCCGCAGCAGGTCGGAGCTTGCACACTCGTGGATCGCTCGACTTGCGGGCTCGATCGCTGGCTTCGCCATGGCCCCGTCGCTCGACCGGGGCCATACCGTGCGGATGCGACGTCAGTTGGCGCGGGCGCGACCCGACGGACCCTTGGCGCTGCGCTGCTGTCCGCCTGTGCGCCGCCGGTCCTTGGTGGCCTCCGGGCGGGCGTGCCCGGTCTGGCTCCCTCCGCGCCCAGGCCGCGGGCGCTTGGGCCGCTGGGGCTTGGCCGACTGAGGGGCGCGCTGACCCGAGCTGCCACGCCGCGAGAGCTCCGTCATGGGGGGCGGTGGTTGGCTGGGAGGAAACGGATGGTCTTCGTCTCGGGGAATGTGCTGCTGGATCAGGCGCTCGATATCGATGAGATAAGGGCGCTCCTCTGCTTCGCAGAATGACCAGGCGATGCCCTCCGCCTCGGCGCGCCCGGTGCGGCCGATTCGATGCACGTAGGTCTCGGGGACGTTGGGTAGGTCCACGTTGATCACGTGGGTCACGCCGCTGACATCGATGCCTCGCGCGGCGATGTCCGTCGCCACCAACACCGGGATGCTGGCGTCGCGGAAGCCGCTCAGTGCCCGGGTGCGCGCCCCTTGTGATTTGTTGCCGTGGATGGCCGCCGCGCGAATGCCTGACTTTTCCAGGTGTTCTGCGATGCGGTTCGCGCCGTGTTTGGTGCGGCTGAAGACCAGCGTCCGCCCCACGCCGGGTTGACGCAGGACGTGGGTCAGCAGCTTGCGCTTGTTGGCTTTGTCCACGAAGAAGATCCGCTGCTCGATGCGATCGGCGGTGGCGGAGATGGGGGCCACGGCGACGCTGACCGGATCGACGAGCAGGCTCTCAGCCAGCTCGCGGATCTCCGGAGGCATGGTGGCGGAGAAAAACAGCGTCTGGCGCTTCTTGGGCAGCGCACGCACGACGCGCTTTACTGCCGGGAGGAAACCCATGTCGAGCATGCGGTCCGCCTCGTCGAGCACGAAGACCTCGATGTCATCGAGCTTGCATAGGCCTTGCTCCATCAAGTCGAGGAGCCGACCAGGAGTCGCGATGAGCGCGTCGACGCCTCGGCGAAGCTCTCTCTCTTGAGGAGCCTGTCCGACGCCCCCGAAGATCACGGTGTGATACAGGTCGAGGTGCTTGCCATACGTGGAGAAGCTTTCTCCGATTTGCGCGGCCAGCTCGCGAGTGGGGGTTAGGACCAACGCACGAAGCTTGGGTTGGTCGCCCGACGCCTGAAAGACGCGCTGGAGCAGGGGGAGAGTGAATGCGGCAGTCTTGCCGGTGCCGGTCTGCGCGCAGCCGAGCAGGTCTTTGCCTGAAAGGCAGGAGGGGATCGAGGCGCTCTGGATTGGCGTAGGCGCTTCGTAGCCTGCCTCCTCGACCGCTCGTAGTAGCTTGGGGTGTAGCCCCAGTTCGGAAAATGTCACGCGCGTGAGTGACACGAGCGGCGAGTCGAGTCGAGCAGTTTCTACGCGCCGAGGGCCTACACTCGCAGGACTTGGGCTGCCTTTTTATTCGGCGGGTAGGTTTTGGGCGTTTGGGGGGTGAGGCGCGCTTGGGCAGCGCCTTCAGAAGGCATAAGCCGCGCGGAAATATAAGCTGGGGAAGTTCTCGAAGCGGTCGGTGTTCACCAGGATGTCCGTGTCTCCAGGGACCGTCGCGGGGTTGCCCAGCACGTCGACGGCGTCGATGGGCTGCTTGCTCCGTCCCGGCGTACCACCAGGCTCGCTGCTGGACGCCAGCTGCACGAACGCCCCACCTGCGTCGATGGCGAAGTTCTCTGCCTGATAGCGGATCCCAACCTTGCCGCCCCAGCCAACGCACAAGCCACCGTCCGCGGTCAGGTAGTCGTTATCCAGGGACTGGCTGCCGATGTACACGGGGAACTCGTACACCCACGTCAAGCCTTCCTGGCGCGTCGACGGCATGTGCATGATGCCGAGTTCGAGTCCGCTGCAGGTGGTCTCGAGCCCCATCAGGGTGTTGAAAAACGCCAGGTCGTTCGCCGCGAGCGAGATCGAGGTATCGGTCGGTGTCACGAGCGTTACCCGACGGTAACCCGCGAAGACGTCCATGGTCTCCTCGACCAGCTCGTAGATCCCTCTGACGTGAAAGTCGCGCACGGAGGAGAACCAGGTGGCCTCCTGACCCGGCTGGAGGATCTGCGGGTCGCCGTCCGACGGCACGTAGCTCTGGGGGGCCCCTGCGTTGCCGAGCGCTGTCGCCCGAGATTCGAACCGGCGCAGCTCGAGCTGAGCCTCGAACGACAGGCCTTCGACCGGTGGCATGAGATGGATGAACCCATACAGCGTGCGGCTCACGGGATCCTCCGCGTCTGCCAGGTCATCGCTCTCGCTGAAGTTGCCGAACTTCGCGAACCGATCCGTGAGGTAGCCCAGGCCGAAGTCGAGGAGTTGGCTGGGCGCTAGCTTGAGCTCCAGCCAGTAGCGAACGAATGGGTCCGTCTCGCGCTCGTAGGTACCCCAGACGCTCTCGCTGGAGTCCCCCCACTCGATGTTCCACCAAGCGACCTCCAAGCCCCCGTACACCGACACGATCCCTTGGGGAGCGTTGTCAGAGTCGAGATCGCCGGAGTCGCGGAAGCTGGCCGCAGATGCGGAGCCGCCCACGAGTAGCGCGCTCAGGGCCGTGCAGACGCAGGCCAGGCGTGGGCGGACTTTCACACACTCAGCGTCTCGCAGCGTGCTCTCGGAGCCCATCCCCTGACTGGGGGAGCTGACAGGCTGTTGATCGGCAGGTGTCTTTCAACACCCTGCTGGGCGCGTCGGTGTGTTCGATACCTGCTAGAGAACCGGCTCCAGCACTGCGTGCACCGTCCGGTAGTACAGCTGGGTGAAGCCTTCGTAGCCGGAGTCGGTGCCGATCAGGATCCAGAGCACGCCGTTTTTATCTGCCTGCTGATCCACGTCGAGCACCCGGGTGCGAGTCAGGCTCTCGAAGCTCGGATTGCCGTCGCAGTCCTGACTGTTCGCGATGTCGCCTGCGAGCGTACCGACGGGACCGGCGTTGCCCTGATCGCCCTTGTCCACGTTCATTCGCCACACGCCACCGGTCAACACCGGGATGGGGTTCGTGGGGGTCGTGCCGTACTTCAGAAACACCGACTCGCCAGGAGCACCACCGACGCCCACGCAGCCCTTCTGGGCGTTGCTGGCGAACTCCACGCGAATCGTTCCGTGGTACTTCACGTAGGAGCGCAGCCCCACCTCCGGCCCGACGGATCGCTTGATGAACATGTAGAGGTCATCCGAGCGGTTGTGCCCCTGGATCATGAAGCCCTTGCCGGAGCCAAGTTCAGTCGGCAGCGTTCGCGAGCCCGAGTCGAGCTGCAGGTCCATCATCCCGTCGGCGTAGTCCGCGAAGCCCGCGCTCCAGCCTTGGAGGCCCTGGTTGAAGTCGAAGTCGAGCGTGACGGTTTGTGGTGGTCCTCCGCCGCTCCCAGCGGTGCCTGCGGCCCCGCCTATCCCCGCGGAACCACCCGTGGCCCCGCTCCCCGCAGCACCGCCGGATGGCGCTCCCCCGCTCCCCGCGGTGGCTCCAGCCCCGGCGCCCCCGGCTGTTCCCGCGGCTCCGCCGTTCGCAGTACCTCCCGTGCCTGCGCCGCCACTGGAGGCGCCCGCGGCGCCCCCGGAGCTGGTTCCCCCCTCACCCCCGCCCTGGGAGTCTGAACCACAACCGACCGTGCTGAGCGCCACCGCTGCGCACAGCGCGGCCGAACCTCGACCAAACCAAGCCATCGCGAGAGTTTGTCCGAGACGACCAGCCGGCGCACGCCTCATTCTGCGCGAGCCTCATTCTGCGCGAGCCCGGTCAATCGGGGCGGAGCACGATCTTGCCCTTGTTCTTCCCGTACTCGATCTGGCCCCAGGCGTCCGCCGCCTGGGAGAAGGGGAACACCTGGTCGATGTGAGGCTTGATCGCGCCTTGCTCGAACAACTCGAGCAGCTCCGCCATCTCCTGGGTCAACAAGTCGAGCTCGCCCCACATGTGCCCGACGTTGACCCCCGCGATCGCCTTGTTCTCATCCAGGAGCTTCATCATCCCGAACTTGGGCACCCTGAGGATCTGCTTGGCGACGTGGAACAGGTTGCGCTTGCCCCCGGTGTTGGTGTTCGCCAGCCCAAACGCGATCAGCATGCCCGCTGGCTTGAGCAATTCGTAACCCTTCTTCCAGTCGGGCCCGCCCAGAGCGTCGAGCACGAGGTCGACTCCCCGCCCATTGGTCAAGCGGCGCACCTCTTCAACGTAGTCGTTGTTCCGATAGTCGATCGGGTGAGTGCAGCCGTGGGATCGCACGTAGTCGTGCTTTCCCGCGGAAGCAGTGCCGTAGGTCGTCACGTCCCCGATGTGGCGGCAGAGCTGCAACGCAGCCGTCCCGACGCCGCCGGCGGCCATGTGAATGAGCACGTGCTCCCCCGGGCGGGTGCGGTGGATCCGATCGAGCATGTGGTACGCCGTGAGGTAGTTCACCGGAAGCGCCGCCCCTTCTTCGAAGGTCATGTCCGCTGGCATGGGCAACGCCTGGCGGTGCGGAACGACGACGGTGTCTGAGTGGCCGCCAAATCGCGTCAGATAGACGACGCGATCTCCTTCTTTCAGCTCTGTCACGTCGGGCCCGACGCGGTCCACGATGCCCGCGCCTTCATAGCCGACCACGCAAGGAGGCTTGGGCGCGTCAGGATACAAACCTTGCCGGGCGGAAATCTCGGCGAAGTTCAGACCGCACGCCTTTGCGCGCACGCGCACCTCCCCCGCGTTGGGCTCGGGGTCCGGGGTCTCGCGTACCTCCAAGACGTTGGGGCCGCCGTGCTTTCGTATCCAGATTGCTCGCATGTCTCGTGTGTCTCT
>JAUILJ010000539.1 GCA_030433055.1 Polyangia bacterium | reverse complement strand
GCTCTCTAGCGCGAGGTCCCGCCAGCGCCGCAGCGTGGGAAGAGCCCCGAGCCCGCGCCCGACCTCGTCCCGCACCCCGTCCAGAAGGGAGGCGAGACCGGTCGGGGACCCCGGCGACCAGACCCGGAATGGCCAGTAGCGCCAGCCAACCCATGGTGCGGCGAAACCGACTCACGACTGTTCTCCGAACTCGCTCGCCTCGCCCATACGTCCCCGTGGCCGGACCAGTGTGCCAGACGCCGGCCCCACAGGCTAGCGACCCGGCTCCGTGCTGGTGCCCGGGACTGGACGAGCCAGTGGTCTTGAACGAGCCGGAGCGCTCCGGGCACCAAGATGCGTGCTGCCCAATGTATTGCCGCACGGCAATGTTCTGCTTCCCCCCATGGCCCTCCTCCAGGGCAGCTGCCCGGCCGTGGAACCGCGAAAAAACCCACGCTTCGCTGCGCAAATCCCTTCGCACCCTGGGCATGGGTGCAGCTTCAAGTCATCAACCGGTCACGTTTCGGTCTGTACAGCAGGCCGCTTCCGGTTCATGCACGCTCCAGCGGGGCGTTTCCCCAAAACCTTCACACTCGAGCACTTTCAATCGCGGCTTTTTCATGCTCGGGTGCGACTCCCACATCCAAGGTTCAAGGTGCAGAGAATGAGCAGTCTCACTGACTACATCGTATTCAACGACAAGAAGCTGGCCAATCGCTACGCGACGAAGCGCATCCCGATGGCCACGCTGTACGAAGCCTACTTCGACGGCGACATCGATATCCCGGGGGACATCTACGCCTTCTTGCGCAATCGCAACATGTTCGTGAGCTACTCGCTCACCCCCCAGCACCTGAAGTGGGCAGTCACCAACTTCGTCCCCGAGGTGGTGATTCACTCCAAGAGCCAAGACCAGCGCATCGTCCGTGATCACTACGATCGCGGAAACGACTTCTTCGAGTGGTTCCTGGGCGAGCGCATGGTCTACACCAGCGCCTTCTTCGAGAACCCCGACGAGGAGACCTGCGAGCAGGGCCAGGACAACAAGATGAACCTGGTCGGACAGAAGCTGCAGCTCAAAGCGGGCGAGCGCCTCCTGGACATCGGCTGTGGTTGGGGCACCTTGGCGCGCCACACGGCGAAGTACTTTGGAACCGACTCCACCGGCGTCACCATCGCCGAGCGCCAGACCGAGTTCGGTAACAAGCGCATCAAGGACTGGGGCCTGGAGAAGCAGGCTCGCATCCTGTGCAAGGACTACCGCGACATCCCGAACCAGAAGTTCGACAAGATCGTCAGCCTCGAGATGGTCGAGCACGTCGGCGTGAAGAACCTGGTCTCTTTCTACGAGCAGGTTCGTGACTTGCTGGTCGACGACGGTCTGTTCCTGCTGCAGTGGACCGGCCTGCGCCGCGGCCTGCGCCCCGAGGATCTCATCTGGGGCTTGTTCATGAACAAGTACATCTTCCCCGGTGCCGACGCGAGCCTCTGCCCCTCCGCGATGCTCAAGGCGATGGAGAAGGCAGGCTGGGAGACGCACAGCGTCGAGAACGTGTCGATCCACTACTCCTGGACGATCAAGAAGTGGCACGACAACTGGCTGAGCAACAAGGACAAGGTCATCGCCGCCTACGGCGAGCGCTGGTTCCGCATCTGGCACATGTTCCTCGCGTGGTCGGTGATCATCGCGGAGCAGGGCAACGCCTCCTGCTTCCAGGTCGTGCTCAACAAGAACCTCGACCACTACGATCGTACCCGCTGGGTCAAGCAGAAGGCAGCCATCCTGGGTGACCGCCTGCGCATGAACGGCACCGCGCAGAACGAGGTTCGCGCCGCGGAGTAACCAGCCGCCGAACGCCGATTCAGTAAGTGAAGAAAGCGCGCTCGACCAAGTCGAGCGCGCTTTTCTCATTTCGTCTCCGCCTGGGGCGGGGACACAGCGTTCCCTGCCCGGGGCGATGCAAGCGCCAGGCTTCAGCCGCTAGTCGGCCTGCCCCAGCAATGGCTTCGGATCCATCGGCGCGCCCTGGTCCCGAACTTCGAAGTGCATGTGCGGACCGTGAGGCCCAGCCTCCGCCGGTGCTCCGAGTTGGGCACCACGCTTCACCTCATCACCCAGCTTCACGGCGATCGACCCGAGGTGGCTATAGCGAGTAGTGAGCCCGGAACCGTGGCGCAGGGTGACCACCATCCCGAAGCCATCGGGCGCTGGTCCCGCCTCACTCACCGTGCCGTCGAGCACCGCACTGACCCCGGACCCAGCGGGCAGCAGCAGGTCCACTCCGGCGTGCGGGTCATGGCCAGCGGTTGGCTCAGCGTGCCTTGGTCCGAACCCCGTGAGTACGCGCGCACCCTCTGCCGGGCGCTGCGCGCTCGCCAGGCGCCGCTCCAGGGACCGCTTGCGCCACGCTTGATATCGTGGGGACTCGGGCTGATCGCGTTCCGCGTAGAGTTCATCCAAGAACTGCACGTACTTTTGCGTTTCCTCAGGGAGAGCATCCCCGTGCTCCAGGTGACGAGCAACCGCGGCGGATCCCGCGTTGTAGGCCGACCAGCCCAAGCGCCGCCGTTCCTCGGCTGGCCGATCCGCGAAATGCTTGGAGAGTTCCTTCACCAGCTGGGCCCCGAGCCTGAGGTTCAACGCTGGGTCGAACAGCTGTTCGTCATCCGTCAGCGGGATCTCGGCCCTCGCGCTGACTGCCCTGGCGGTTGCAGGCATCAGCTGCATCAGCCCGCGCGCGCCCCCTGGGCTCTTCGCGTTGGGGTCGCCCGCGGACTCCGCCAGCACCATCAGCGCCAGGAGGTTTGCGTCCACTCCCGACCGCTCCGCTTCCGCGATGATCAGCTCTTGGTGCCGTCGCACGTCCGGAGGAAGCCAACGAATAGTCAGCTCCGCGCTAGCCTGGGCGCTGTCTCCAGGCCCGTGCTCACCTCCGACAGCCTCGGAACACGCCGCTATCCCCGCGGCGCACAGGCCTGCAACGATCAGGCTCGCTCCCCAACCGAACGCCGCTCTGCGACGCGACCGGACGGCGCCTCGCGGAAGCGCCTTGCCATTCGTTTCATGTGTCTTCATACTCACAATCCTCTCAATACGCGGCAGCAAGCCGCTCCCCAGCGCGCTCAGCCCCGGCACGGGCTGAGCGCGCAACTCTTCCAGCTTCAGCAACGCTCGGGCGTAACCAACTGGGCTCTCACCCCCAGCCAGCGCGTCCAAGTCGCAGCAGAGTTCTCGCTCCCTCCGCACTTCCCTGCCCAGCCACCACACGGCCGGGTGGAAGAAGAAGATAATTTCCGTGCAGCTTTGGAGCAGATTCAGCAAGTAGTGTCGCCGCACGACGTGGCCAATTTCGTGGCGGAGAATCGCCTCGACGCTTTCCTGCGGTAGGTTCGCCAGCATCGCGAGCGGCAGCACCACCACCGGACGCAGCACCCCCATGGTGTAGGGCACGACGCCGGCCCCTGCTAGCGCGACGAAGCGCAGCCTCGCAGGAGCGCCTGCGGCCCGTGCGAGCGCCTCGCAGCGCGTGAGCCAGTGAGGCGCGAGCTGCTCTGCGAGGGCCAAGTTGCGCTGGTCATGGCGCAGCAAGAGCAATCCGCGGATGCACAAGACGCACACCACCAGCACCCACATCCCCGCGACCATGATTTCCCCATGGCCAAGCCATGGATCCGGAGTGGCTGCCGAGATTGCAGCCGTGTTGCCAAGTCCTGTGTCGGCCGATGGTGCGCGCGCGGCTGCAGCGACGAACGGCAGGCCCTGGCTGGGGCTGGGGAACCCACGGCGGCTCATGGTGAGAACCAGCGCGATCGGCAGGAGCAACATGCCGAGCGTACCCAGCCTATGGCGTCCCACCGGGCCGAGGCCAAAGGCCCTCCCCACCACCCAGTAACCCAGCGCGACCAACCCGGCTTGCCAGAGCGCGTGCTCCAGGCCGAAGCAGAGCGTCGCCGCCAGTCCCTCCAGGTACGCCGTGTTCACTCGCTCTGCTCCTCGATGCGATCCAGCAGCTCACGGATCTCGGCAATCTCTTCACGTGACGCAGGGCTGAGGGACAGCGCGCGCATCACCATCCCGCTCGTGGACCCCGAGAATGCTTTCCCGAGCAAGTCCCGAAGTAGCGTCCGCTGAACCTGGTCCCGCTTTATTGCCGCACGGTAAATATGGCTACGGGCGCTCTCATCCCGCAGTACCAGGCCCTTCTCGAACATGATCTGCAGCTGCTTGAGCGTGGTTGTATACGCACCAGGGTGGGCCAGCCCTTCATGGATGGCCCGAACCGTCTGGGGCCCGCGCTCCCAGAGCACCGCGAGAATGATCAACTCCGCATCGGTCGGCTTGTTCATGACTACGAGCGCATTCATACGACACGCTTCGTACTTAGGTCAAGGTTCGTACGAAGACATTCGTAGATCACCGGGAGCTGCGCTGGTATCCGAGCTAACTGGCTAAGATGTCACACAAAAAGCGCAGAGAGCCGGAGGCAACCAGGGCGAGCAGGGCTCAGCCTGCTGAGCGATCGAATTCGATGATGGGGCGCGGGTTTCCGTTGGGCCAGCTGACCGTGAGCTTGCGTGAGCCCCACTGCGACCATGTGAAGGTCCACACGGCGAAGCCATTGCGACGCACCGGCATCACGATGCTCGCGACGCCCTTCTTCACGAACGGAGGGATCCCGCCAGGGTTCTTGCCCTGGCTCAGCGCCGCACTCAGGATCTGATTCGAGCCGTTGCCAAGCGTGCGACAGCTCACCCGCAGCCACTCCCGCACGAGCTTCGTCTCACACCCAAGCGGTGTCGAGTGCCTGACGGTGATCTCGCCCACGGCGTTCCACTCCGCGGTGCTCGGTGGCTTGCTGGTTCCTTCCGTAGGGATACCAGTGCGCGACTGGGGTTGCTCGGCGACGGGCTGCGGTGCAACCGGCGCCGGCGCGGCGCCTGCCGGCTCGGCAACTTGAGGCGCCTGGCCATTGGGGGCGGCGGGCAGCGCGGGATTGGCAGGCACGGGTTGCTCCGGCTGGGCAGCCGCGGGCGTGCCGCTTTCATCGCTTTGCTTGCAGGCAAGTAAGGCGACCCACACCAGCGCAAGCGCGCCTAACCCCCAACCCGATCTACTACGCGACGACATCGGACCTCCCTGAGTGCAACGTATGAGCGTTAACCAGTTTCCGGACGCAACTCAAGCGACCGTGAGTCATTGGGGGCAGCTGTTGTCGAGGCGAAACGGCGTTTCGGCGTCGATCGCATCACACAAGGACTCGCACGTTGGCGATGGGTTGATCCCACACTCGCGATAGCGGCCGCCGATGACCACGCCTGGGCAGTTGCTTGGGATCACCCAGCAGACACCACCAGCGTCGGTGATATTGCAGGTGTCCCCGAGCTGCGCGCACTTGGCGCCATCGGGGCACTGCAGCCCAGCGATCCCGAGACAGGTGCGGGTCCCACTGCCCGAGCACTCGCCCTTTCCGGCGATGTTCACACCGCTGCGAGCCGCGAGGCAGGTGTTCCAGTACGTCACACCATCGCAGCCACAGACGATGTCCTGCTGCTGTCCGCAGCCGTCCCCGCGCTTTTCGCAACGCCCCGTCTCATCACCACAGTGTTGCTTCTTGCAGTACTGGCTCGTGTCTTTGCAGTCGGAGTTCTTCTTGCACCCGGACGTTCCGCCGGTACCTCCGGTCGCCCCGGCACTGCCACCGGCCGATGCACCACCGGCCGATGCACCACCAGCCCCACCGTTGCCACCGGCCGATGCACCACCGCCGCCGCTGCCGCCCGCCGACGCACCGGCGCCACCACCGTTGGTGTTCCCTGCTGCCCCGCCATTCCCTGCGGATCCACCGTTGCTTCCGGCGCTGCCGCCGCTGGTCGTCCCCGCTTGACCACCGCTGGCGCTCCCACCGGCCGACGACGCGCCGCTGCTCGAGCCGCCACTGCTCGAACCGGCGGCGCTGGTGCCGGCGTTACCGCCATTGCCTCCGGCCTCGCCATTGAACAGCGAGTTTTCATCGCTGCCCCCGCACCCCACCACCA
>JAUILJ010000538.1 GCA_030433055.1 Polyangia bacterium | reverse complement strand
GCCGCTCATCGACGGCAGCGCCAGGGGTGAGTCCTCCAGCTCCACCTCCAGGGTGCGCCCCTGGACGGACGGGCTGCCGCGATCCAGCTGACCCAACATGAGCCACGCGCCGCTCCCGAGCAGCGCACCGTGCAGCAACAGCGAAGTGGAGAGCGCGCCCGTCAGGCGCCAGCGAGGCCGCTTGTTGGATGACTCCCCCATGCTTCAAGCGTGCCCCGATGCCGGCTCTCAAGCCAGGCGCGCGGGCTCCCCGGGGCCCTGCAAGGGACTCAGACCTGCCGCATGTGCCAGCGCAGGCCCCAGCCGCCTACACGCGTTCAGGCTCGTTTCTTCGGCGATTTGCGCCTCGCTGACTCCGCGCAGCTCCGCCACCCGCCGTGCGGTGTGCACTACGAATGCAGGCTCGCAGCGCTTGCCGCGCAGCGGAACTGGCGCGAGATAGGGGCTGTCGGTCTCCACTAGGATCCGCGAGGAAGGCGCCCAGGCGGCGACTTCATGGACGCTCTTGGCGCTCTTGAACGTCACGATCCCCGAAAACGAGAGATCGAAATCCATATCCAGCGCCCGCCTGGCGAACGTCAGATCCTCACTAAAGCAATGGATGATGCCGCCGACGTCGCGCGCTCCTTCGCTGTCGAGGATCTCGAGCGTTTCAGCTGGTGCGCTGCGGGTGTGGATCACCAGCGGCTTGTGCACTCGCTTGGCCAGCTGGATGAAGCGGCGAAAGACTTCAGCCTGCTGCTCGCGTGGGGAAAGGTCGTAGTGGTAGTCGAGGCCAACCTCTCCGACGGCGACGACCTCGGGGCGCGCGAGCGCTTCTTCGATGCGCGCCTCCAGGGCCGCGCTGGTCTTCGCGGCGTCGTGCGGATGCACGCCAGCGGTGGCCACCACCTCTGAACGCTCGTTCGCCAGGCTCAGCGCCTCTTCCAGCGGCTCCTCACCCCCAACCCCGATCACGACGAAGGCAGCGACTCCGGCACTCTTTGCGCGCGCGATGAGTTCGTCAGGCTGTCCCTGACTCGAGTGTTCGTCGAGGTGGCAATGGGTATCGATCAGCACGCGTCCTCCGTGTGACGGCCGAGTGCTTGCCAGACTTCAGTCCGCCTCGGGGCTCGGCTCACGTCGGCGGGGAAGGTAGCGGAGCAATAGGCCCAGTGCCAGCGAGGCGAAGAGCACCAGCAGCTCCCGCCGCTCGGCGCCGCGGGCCACCAGCCCCAGCGAGCCCAGAGCAGGCAGCGCGAGCCACAGCTGGGACCGCGCGAGACCGTGGGCTCTCTGCCACGCGAGGCGACACAGCGCGAGCAGGCTGACCGCGAACTGCGCGAGCACCGCCATGCTGGCCAACACGAACAAGCTCTCGAGTCGGCCGCTCAGCACCAGCGCCAGGCTGATGACGAGGGTGACGATCAGCGCGGGAAGCGGCACGTTGCGCCCCGAGTGGCGGCCCACCCACTCCCCAAGGCCTCTGGGCCCGGCGAGCGCCGCAAGGTAGCGCGGAGTCATGGCGAACATCCCGAAGGCGATTCCGACTGCGGAAATCTGCGTACCCAGCGCGACCACGTAGTCGAGGCGCGCGCCGCCCAGCGCGTGGGCTGCAGCTACCAGAGGGGCTTCGGCCTTGGAGACGTCTGGCAGCGCTGCGACGGCAGTCGCGTGCAGGCCCATGTAGAGCAGCGTGACGAAGCTCAGAGATGCGAGCATCGCCAACGGCAGGTTGCGCGAGCGGCGACGAATGCTTCCCGACGGAACCGGCAAGATCTCGAAACCTTGAGTCGCGAACAGCGCTACCAGGGACGCCCGCAGCCAAGCCGCCGCGGTCGGAGTAGCCAGCGCTTCGCTGGCCTCGGGATTGGGGGGGGAGGCTGGCGTGGCCCCGCCGTGCCACCACAGCGCGGCGCCCAGCCCGAGCAAGGCAATGAGGGGCAGGAGCTTCGCCACCGTGAGCCCGTTCCACACCCACGCGCTGAGCCGCAGCCCCGCAGCTACCAGCGCACCCAGGACCAAGATGGACAGGGTCGAGAACAGCCGCGCGCTGCTGGCGCCGACGAAGCCGAGGTAGGGCCCCAGGTACTGTCCGAGGCCGCTCACTACCGCGGCCGTGCTGAACACGGCGCTCACATAGCTGATCCAGCCCACGGCGTAGGCCACCTCGCCCCCGAAGGCGGCCTCCGCCCACACGAACGGACCGCCGTCCTTGTCGAAGCGCGCGCCGAGCAGCGCGTAGCACGCGGCGACGGGCGCAATCGCGAGGGTGGTCAGCGCGTAGACCCACGTTCCGGCGGCGCCTGGCACCAGCGAAGCGACCTTGGACGGCGCGAAGAAGATCCCGACGCCGACCATGCCGTTGATGCCCAGCGCACACAGGCTCCAGAAGCCGAGCTCGGGTGAGCGCTGGTTCATCGAAGCGTCAGGCGAGCAGCTCGGCGTAGCGTGCCCGGGCCAGCGCCGCGCAGGCGTCTGTGATCGAGCTGTCTTCGTAGCCGTAGAGGTCCTTCATGCGCGCGATCGCCTGAGTCGCGGCCTCGCTGCGGCCGCTGTCCAGCCCTGAGCCGCCGTCCTTGAGGTACACCAGCATGTCGCGCGCGAGCTTCGCGACTGCGACCCGTCGCTCGGTGAACACGGCGTCCTGGATCCTCTTTAGCTCCGCGGGGAAAACAACTGAGTTGTCGATGGCCTCACCGGGGTGGTCGATGGCGAAGGCGGCGATGCGATTGATCAGAGAGTGACGTTGCGCTTCTTTGGTGTCCTTGCTGTCGAGCAGCGCCTCCACCTCTTCCATCAAGCGCTCGTCGGGGTCCTCGTAGTTGCCGGTGAGCGGGTTACGCAGCTTCTCGCCTTTGGTCCAGAACGAGACGTGGGTGACGTAGCGATCGAAGAGATCGTTGTAGCGTTGCTGATCGACCAGGCCGCTGGCGATGCGAACTTCGTCCTCGAGCGTGTCGAGCAATCGGTCCCTCAGGTAGGCGCGGAACTGTTGGTGATCATGGTAGCCGCCCGACTCCCGCTCCACCTGCAGCCAACCAAACTCGCTGGTGCGCTTGCACAGCTCGTCGAGCTCGTCGAGCACCGCGAACGGCGAGAGGCAGCTGTAGTGGGGGCTCTGGGCCGCGTCGAGCAGGACGGTGCGCATCTCGCGGGGGCTCGCGCCGAAGCAGCCCTCGTAGTCGATCTCGTTCTCCGTTTCCGCGTAGATACTGGCGATGCCGGCCTTCAGGACCTTGGCGGATTCACCGCTCAGGCGCTCCGGGGCTGCGGCGTCGGCGTATAGATCGAGCTTCTCCGTGGCTTTCAGGTCGCCGACCAGGTTCGCGAGCTGGTCGTTGAAGCTATCGCGCTCTGGCTTTCTCAGGCGAGTCAGCACCGCGAACATCGCGGCCACCTGGGTCGCGTGAGGCGCCACGTGGCATTTGATCCGGGGCACGATCTGGTCGTCATAGATCGACTGTTCGTCATGCCAGTTCATCAGGTAGGGAGCCTTGACCAGCTCGAAGCGGCCGCGGAAGCTCTCGAACTCGGGGTGCTCCCGAAACGCGCGCAGATGCAGCTCGTTGCCGCTCGCCATGAGGACGCAGTTCAGCACCACGTTCTGGCTGTTCAGCGCGACCTCCCCCGTCTCCGCGGTGATCTGCAGGTACTTGAACGCGTCGATCGGGCGCTTGAGCAAGTCGGAGAACTCGAGCAAACCTCCGGCGGCGTCGATCAGCTCTCCGAAGGCCTGAAACAGCGGGATGCTCTGGAGCGAGGGGGGCAGCGCCGCGAGCGAACGGTCCGCCGTCTGCTGACGCTCCCCTGCGTCCACCGAGAGCTGCGGGCCGAGCGTCACCGCTCCAACCCGATAGCGCCGCGAGATGAAGTAGCGCTCGATCTGTACGTGTCGCAGCACCTCGGCCAGGTCGCCGTCGTAGCTCGCGAGGAGCGCTTCAAAGACCAGACGCGCCTTGTGAGACGCGCTTCCGCTGAGCAGCCAGCGAGGTGGCCGTTGGTCCGTCTTCGCGAAGCAGTGCTCCAGGATGCGTCGCCTGTAGTTCTCCGGCAACAGCAGGAGGGGATGGTCTCTCACCTCGAGGTACAACCGCGCATCGACCTCGTCGTCCGCCAAGTGGGCGTAGCTGTCCTGGGGGCCCTGATCGCTGCCGCGCTTGCGACCGGAGAAGCCGATTGAGCCCTTGATGCGAGCCTGGCTCGGGAAGACCCAGTGGAAGCGGTAGAGCGCGCCTTCATCGAGGGTCGAGTAGTGCTCGAGGGCGCGCATCAGGCACGCAGCGACCGTGCTCTTGGCGGAGCCGTTGGGACCATGCAGCATCACGACGCGGTTCGGCCGCTCTTCGCGCACGAAATTGGAGAGCGAGCGGTACACCTCGAGCTGCACTGCCTCTTGGCCCACCAGCGCTTCGCGCTGCTCTTCTGTATCCTCGAGGAAAGGAAGGTCGAATAGAGTGTAGCGGGTCTGCTGTCCCCACGGCTTGTCGATCTGACGTGAGCCGTAGTGGTCGAACATGTCCCGCATGTAGCGCGCCGCACCCCGTGAGTGGCGCACGGGATCACTCGCAAAGAGCTCCACGAACTCTCCAAAGGACAAGATACGGCGGGCCTGCTTGAACCCCGCCTCCATGTCGGCGCTGATGCGCTCCAGCTCCTCCAGGACGCTCCCCTTGGACATGCGCCCAGGTTAGGAGGGTTGCTCGTTTGGGTCTATCAGCTTGCTCTACGAGCGCTGAGCTCAGGGCAAAACGCCGCGGTTTCGACCGAGAATCGGTCCGGCTACTTGGCGTCGATTTGCAGGCTCAGCTCGCGCTTTTCGATGCGGCAGCGGTCGCTGGTGCAAATCGAAAACTGAAACTGACCGCTCAGTGTGTGCGCCCCTGGCTGTTGTGCTTTGAACGGGATCTTCAACACCACGCGATCGTGCTCCACGGTTGCTTGATCTCGCTTGATGTCGAGGGACGCCAGCTCGAGGCCCTCACTCGCGCTCACCTTGAAACGGTATGGATAGTCCGCGTTGCATTTGTAGGGCGCCTTGCTGCTCAGCTCCACCAGCGCCGTGCCCTCGCTCCCAGCGGAGACTTCGCTCGTGCTGATCTTCAGCTCGAAGCCATCATCGCTGACGTGGTCGGTGCCTCCCGCTGTGTTCGCGGGTTGCGCCGCCGGCGCGCTGGGCGCGTCCGACGCTGCGGTCTGCGCCTCAGGGGTCGGCGCGCTCCCACACGCAAAGAGAAATAGCGAGAGGCCGAGCCAGGCGGCTCGGCCTCGAGGAGTGGGGTGAGGGGAAGCGGACATGGGCCAGAGTGTAGATCACGTCGTGGTCCGTCGCCCGCAAGCCGCGCTCACTCGCGACGGCGACGGCGCAGCCACACCAGCGGAGCGGCGAACGCAAGCAGCCAGGGCGCGCCCGAGGACGAGCCTTCACCCGGCACGCTGCAGCCACAGCCGCCGCCACCGGGGTCGACGTTGCCGCCGCCGCCGGTGCCCTCATTGCCTGCGTCAGTGCCGGCATCCGGCATGTCTCCCTCGACGATGCACTTGCCCTCGGCGTCTACCGGCAACGGCTCCGCGGCGCCGAGCATCTTCCCCTGATCCAAGGGCACGTCGAGGTTGCCCGTGTTGCGGTTGTCGTGGTGGAAGCTCTCCCACTGCACGACTCCGTCCGAGGTGCCCTTCGTCTTCCACACGTAGAGCCAGCCCGCGCGGGTGCTCGCCGTGACCTCCAGCGCCCCATCTCCGGTCAGGTCAGCGACCAGCGGCGTGGTCATGATCCACTGTCCAGTGAACTTCGGCCAGCCTTCGGGTGAGCGACCACAGGCGTCCCACGCGTGGAGGAAGTAGCCCGCGCTGCCCGTAGGCACGTGCAGCGCGCCGAGCGTGAAGCCGCCGCAGTCGAGCGCGTCGGAGCCCGCCGCGAAGATCCAGGCGCGGCCGCCCGTCGAGTTGGAGGCGGCGACGCAGTAGCGCTGTCCGATCTGACCGGTGAGGTCGTCTTCGACGAGGAAAGCGTGTTCAACGCGGTTGCCAGCCTCGGCGTCGACACCGT
>JAUILJ010000537.1 GCA_030433055.1 Polyangia bacterium | reverse complement strand
CTGCGCGCCTCGATAGCTTTCCCCACGAGCTCTCCGGGGGCATGCGTCAGCGCGTCGTGATCGCCATCGCTCTCGCGCTGCGCCCCAAGCTCCTGATCATGGACGAACCCACGACAGCCCTCGATGTGGTGGTGCAGAAGGAGATCCTCAGCCAGATCGCCGAGCTGCGCCAGCGCCTGGGTTTCTCCGTGCTGTTCATCACCCACGACCTCGGCTTGATGCTCGAGTTTTGCACCCACATCGGCGTGATGTACGCGGGCAAGCTGGTCGAGGTCGCCGAGGCCAGCGAGCTGTACCGAAATCCTCGACACCCCTACACCCAGGGTCTGCTCGCTTCGTTCCCCGAGGTGATGGCGGACGAGACCGAGCTCGAGGGGATCGGTGGCTCCCCACCCGACTTGTTGCACCCTCCGCCAGGTTGCCGCTTCCACCCCCGCTGCGATCGCGTGCAGAACCGGTGCCACGCCGAGCTGCCCCGACTGCTGTCACTCGGCGGTGGTCACCGAGCTGCGTGCCACCTGCTTCAGCCCAGTACTTAGACGCACGGAATTTACGATGTCGACCTCTCCCCCTTTGCTGGAGCTTCGCGGGCTCTCGAAGACCTTCACCGAACGTCGCGGCCTGTCCGTCCAGCGTGTGCATGCCTTGCGCGGAGTGGACCTGCGGGTCCATCCGGGGGAGATCGTGGCCCTCGTCGGGGAGAGCGGCAGCGGCAAGAGCACGGCGCTCCGACTCGTCGCCCGGCTGACGGACCCCACGGGCGGCGAGCTGCTGTTTCGAGGCGAACGAGTACCGCTCAGATCTCGTGCGAGCGCCGGCTATCGCAAGCAGGTCCAGCTGATCTTTCAGGACCCATTTGCGTCGCTCAACCCCGTCCATCGCCTCGGCTACCACGTGCTCCGTCCGTTGCTCCGGCACACCAAGCTGGGTCGCGCGGCAGCGGACGCGCGCGTGCTGGAGCTGTTCGAGCAGGTCGGGCTCAGCCCGGCCGCAGAGTTCGCCGCGCGCTATCCCCATCAGGCGTCTGGAGGTCAACGCCAGCGCGTCGCGATCGCCCGCGCGCTTGCCGTCGACCCGACGCTGATCCTCGCGGATGAACCCACGAGCATGCTCGACGTTTCCATCCGGGTGGGGATCCTCAACCTGATGCGAGCCCTGAAGCGCGAACGCAATATCGGGTTCCTGTACATCACCCACGATCTCGCCAGCGCTCGCTACATCGCAGATCGCACGCTGGTGCTCTACGCAGGCCAGGTCGTGGAGGAGGCCGAGAGCAACGAGCTGATGCGCGAGCCCCTGCATCCGTACACCCGGCTCCTGCTGAGCGCCGTACCAAAGCCCGGCGGCAACATCCTCTCCCCCCTGGCGGCCAAGAGCGGAGCACCCAACCTGAGGGATCCTGGCGGCGGTTGCTCGTTCGCCGCGCGCTGCCCGGAGGCCGTGCAACGCTGCAAGGACGTGGCCCCGGCGCTGGCACCGCTCGGAGGAGGGCGCAGCGCACGCTGCCACCTGATCGAGCCCAGCCGCTTGATTCGTCCCCAGGCTAC
Source organism: Polyangia bacterium (assembly GCA_030433055.1). Classification (GTDB taxonomy): domain Bacteria; phylum Myxococcota_A; class Polyangia; order Polyangiales; family Polyangiaceae; genus JAHBVY01. The sequence goes on along the minus strand of JAUILJ010000537.1, from coordinate 4,482 downwards.
CAGCGGCAGCGCTGAGCCGCTCTCGCTGGTAGCCTCTCGCTGACCCTCACTCGCCAGCGAACGCCAGCACGACTTGCGCGACCGAGCTGTGCTGCTCGAACAGATCCTTCGCAGCTTCGAAGTCGAGGTCGAGGCCGACTTCCTCCGACAGCTCGATCAGCTCGTCGATGTCCTCTGGCAGCTTCGTCAAGGCGTCCCAGCTGGCGATTGGCTGAGCCAGTATCTTCGCCAGCGCAACCGTGGCCGCGGGCGGCGCCTCCGCTTTGGGACGATGGTGCTCGCTCAGGGCGATCTTCAGCTCGGCGATGGGCAGCCGCCGGGCCACGACCAGACCGGCTCGCTCGTGATAGCGCGCGGCGGCCTTGAGCTTGACCGCCGGACGCAGCTCGAGGCCCTCCTCTCGCTCGTAGCGATCCAGCAGCTGCAGCACCACTGGCCAGCCGACATCGTGCAGCAAGCCGCAGACGAAGGCGGTGCCGCGGTCCATACCCTGCTTGGCCGCCACGTGGCGGGCGTAGAACGCGGTTGCCACCGAGTGCCGGTACAGCTCCTTCATCAGCCGCGAGAACTCACTCGCGCTGAACACGTTGTCCTTGCACGCCACGACGAGGGCGATATCTCGAATCCGCACGGAACCCAACTGCGCCACGGCTCGGTCGATGGTCGTGATCGGCGACCGCACGCCGAACGCCGCCGAATTGGCCAGCCTCAACACCTCGGCGGTGAGTGATGGGTCGAGCGCCAGCTCGGACGCGATGTGCCGCAGGTCGCCCTCGGGATCCAGGCAGAGCTGCAGCAGCCGGCTTGCCACCATCTCGAGGACCGGAACCTGGACCTGCCCGGCCTCCAGCGTGTCTTCGAGCCATTCCTCCACGTCGGTGGGGAGCGGATCGCCCTCGGAGTGGGCAACCTGAAGCGCGAGCGCCGGTTCGCGCACGAAGGCGGGTGGGATGGAGGGGGCGAAAGCGGAGTGCATGGCACTGACAACGGCTCGCCTCACAAACCCTGAACAGACTTCCGCGCCCGCCAGGGGGATGCCCAGCATGTTGGGCTCCGCTCGGGTCTGGACCCCAGCATCTTGAGATGAGCGCTGATCTCGCCCAGTTGCTCCAGTTTCTTGCATAATTCCCGATACATTGGGCATCGACAAAGGCGCTCCTTTGGGGTTACCTGCCCGTTCCCCTGGCCGCCTGCGCAGGGAACGGGCGGTCAGCTCCGCCTCGAGCAACACCCCAGGTGGGGTGTGAAGAGCAGCCTTGATCAGTTCAGCGAGCGTCCAACCCAGCACCAGCCACGAGGCCCCCGCTCGCGAGGAGTGCGCCCCAAAGCGGGCGTGCGCCTTCGTACCCGAACTGTTCATCTACACCGAGGCCATGATGGTCGAGGGTGGAACTGGCCGCGGCAAACGTCCCAAGGACGTGGACCTGCCGGTGATGAAGCTGCGCTTCAACTATGGCGGCGTGCGAGTCCGGCCAGAGGGCGATGGAGATCTCGATGATCTCGACTTCGACTTCGACCTGGATGGGGAGATCTCCGTCGGGCCTCGCTCCGATGTGGTTGAGCGGGACCGCACCGCCGAGGCGCGGGCTCAGTGCATGCTGGAGACCTTCGGCGCGGTGGATCTGTCCTGCGTCGAGGACGTCGTGCCGCCCTTCGGCTCCGAGGCCGACTATCTGGTCCAGTCGAGCAACAACCCCCACTCCCAGTGCTCGTTCATGGCCCACGCTGTTCCCCAGCTGCGGGACCTTGGCTGGCGGGTCGAAATCCACAAGGAATTTCCCTACCAGATCGTGGAAGGTCATGTGCCCTGGTACGCGGACGTGGACCAACCGGACGACGACACTCCGGGCTGGTTCAGCCTCGAGCTCGGCGTGGAGGTCTCTGGAGAGCGCGTGAACCTGCTGCCCGCGCTCGTGGAGCTCCTCGACTTCTGCCCGGACTCTGAGAGCTTGGACGCGCTGCTGAAGCTCCCCGCGCGCTATCGGGCCATCCCGGTAGGACCGAATCGCTACCTCCCGATCCAGCCCGAGCGCTTGAAGCACCTGCTCAGCGTGCTCCTGGACCTGTATCGAGGCGGGAACAAGGGCGAGGGTGGAGTGATCGAGTTTGATTCGGGTGCCGTGGGCTGCCTCACTCAGCTCGAGGACGCCATGGGCGAGGTCGGTACCCCGCTCAAGTGGACCGGTGCTCAGGACGTCGTGGAGCGAGCGCGTGCGCTGAACCGCGCGCCGAGCTTCGTCGCCGAGCCCGCGAGCCTCAAGGCGACGCTGCGCTCCTATCAGCACGACGGGCTGACATGGATGCAGCACCTGCGAGAACACGGCGCCTGCGGCGTCCTTGCGGACGACATGGGCCTCGGCAAGACACTGCAGACCATCGCTCACCTGACCAAGGAAAAGGAGGAACACCGCACCGACCTGCCGAGCCTGGTGCTGGTTCCCACGAGTCTGGTTGGCAACTGGCAACGAGAGACCAAGAAGTTCGCGCCGCACCTCAAAATCTGCGTCCTCCATGGCCCCAAGCGCCACGAGCGTTTCGATCAGATCACCAAGGCAGACGCCGTCCTCACCACCTATCCGCTCCTGGTCCGGGACATCGAGCGCCTCGAGGAGATCGATTTCCACTACGTGATCCTCGATGAAGCCCAAGCCATCAAGAACCCGCGCAGTCAGATCGCGCGCACCGTGCGCAGGCTTACCTCCCGGCATCGGTTGTGCCTCACGGGCACGCCCGTGGAAAACAACCTGGAAGAGCTATGGTCGCTGTTCGACTTCTTGATGCCCGGGCTGTTGGGTGAGGCCGCTCGTTTCCGCTCGGCATTTCGTATCCCGATCGAACGTGAAGGGAACGACGCCCGGCTCGAGGCCCTGCGGCGGCGCGTCTCGCCGTTCATCCTGCGCCGCGTGAAGGAGAGCGTAGCGACGGAGCTGCCGCCCAAGACGGAGCTGGTGCGGCCCGTCGAGATCCAGGGCGACCAGCGCGAGCTGTACGAAGCCATCCGAGTCGCGGCCCACGACGACGTGCGCAAGGCAATCCGCAAGAAGGGCTTCGCCGCCTCCACGGTTGCCATCCTCGACGCCCTCATGCAGCTCCGCCAGGTGTGCTGCGATCCGCGCCTGGTGCACGTCGCGGGGGCTTCCGAGTGCCAAGGGAACGCGAAGTTCGAGATGTTCTTCGAGCTGCTGACCACTCATCTCGAACAGGGGCGGCGCATCCTGGTCTTCAGCCAGTTCACCCGCATGCTCGCGCTGATCAGCAAGGAGCTCGGCAAGCGCAACCGGGGGCACGTCGTGTTGACGGGGGGCACCTCGGACCGTCAGGGCCTCGTGGATCGCTTCGAAGCTGGCGAAGTCGACGTGTTTCTGATCAGCCTGAAGGCGGGCGGTACCGGCCTGAACCTCACCAGCGCAGACACCGTCATCCACTATGACCCCTGGTGGAACGCGGCGGCTCAGGCGCAGGCCACCGATCGCGCGTATCGCATCGGGCAGAAGCGCCCGGTCTTCGTCTACAACCTGATCGTCAGCGGCAGCGTCGAGGAGCGCATGCTGCACCTACAGCGGCGCAAGCGTCACCTCGCGGATACGCTCTTGGGCTCCGGCACGTCCGCACCCGAGCGGCTGAGCGAGGAAGACATCGACGGCTTGCTGGCCCCCCTCGACGAGACCGAAGACAGCTAACCGGTGACCGCGGCGCGATCCGCGAGTGGCCACCGATCAGCGGGTTCGAGTCACCTTCGACAAACCTCGCGGCGTGTCCGGGTCGAGCCCCTTGGCGACGGCAAGTGCGTGGGGGAACTGCTGGCCTGGCACCACGCTGACGATCGGACTCGCCCACTCCGCCACGCCCCGCGGAAGCTTGAGGGAGGCGTTGCCCGCGCGGCAAAGTTCTGGGTCGTCGCTCAGTACGATGACGTGAGCATCACGAGCCCTCAGCAGCTCCACCAACTCCCGAGCGCCACTCAGCGCGCGTCCACTAGGAGCGATGACGAGGCAAGGAAAGCCACTGTCCACCATCGCCACCGGGCCATGAAGCAAATCGGCGACCGAGTACGGCTCGGCCACGATGTAGCTCGTTTCCTTGATCTTGAGCGCAACCTCGAACGCAGTGCAGTAGTTGAAACCGCGCCCGAGCACCAAGAACTGGCTGGCATCCGCGGCACCCTGGGCGACTTGCTCGAGGTTCTGGTTCGTCGCGATGGCCGTACGGACCGCGCCGGGCACGGTCTCCAGCGCGTCCCAGTTGGACTGCTTCCCACTCAGCGCCGCGCTCAACATCGCCAGCGCCAGCAGCTCGCCCGTGTAGGTCTTGGTCGCGGCGACTGACTTCTCTTCCCCCACGGAAAGAGGAATGCAGGAATCGGCGCTGAGCGCGAGGGGGGAGCTGGGGTCGTTGGTTATCGCCAGCGTGGCCCCGCCTTGGCGACGTGCTTCTTCCACCCACGACACGATGTCTGGCGACTGCCCGGACTGACTCACCCCG
>JAUILJ010000536.1 GCA_030433055.1 Polyangia bacterium | reverse complement strand
GCAGCAACAGCTTCTCGTCACGGGCTTCTCGTGGGGCTCGGCCGCCGTTCTGATCGGTGGGAACAGGTTCCTGTGGTGTGACTTCGAGCGCGACCAGGCGCGGATCGACAAGATCCGGGAGTTCGGCTCGCAGTTCTGGCACGAGCACTTCCTGCAGCAGCAGCCCCCGAAGCCAGGCGGATCCAAGAAGACGGCCGAGCTGATCGCGGATCTGTTCCCGACCGACAACGGCGAGTCAAAGAGCTTGGGTGGCGAGTTCCTGACGCTTGACGACCAGCTCCTGGCCGTGAAGGCGAGGCTCTCCCAGATCATGCAGGAGAAGCAGCAGCTCGAAAGCACGATCAAGGCGGCGCTCGGTGAAGCACAGGTCGGGTTCCTGCCCAACGGTGTCTCCTACTCGTGGAAGACACAGACCCGCGCGGAGCATGTCGTCAAGGCATCCACGTTCCGGACGCTGCGCCGGCACAAGGCGGGGAAGTAGCCATGACGCAGATTCAACCGTACAAGCAGAAGATCAAGAACGTCCAGGCGCTCCTCGAAGCGGGCAAGAAACAGCTGGAGATGGCGCTTCCACGTCACCTGACTGCCGACCGGATGGCCCGCATCGTGCTCACCGAAGTGCAGAAGACGCCGAAGCTCCTCGACTGCACGCAAGAATCCCTGCTCGGCGCTGTCGTCCAGGCGGCGCAGCTCGGACTGGAGCCGGGGCTTGCGGGAATGGCGTACCTCGTTCCGTTCAAGGGCAAGGTGCAGCTGATCCCGGGCTATCGCGGGTTGATGACACTGGCGCAGCGGAGCGGAAACGTCTCCACGATCTTCGCGGAAGTCGTCTGCGAGCCGGACTCGTTCAAGTACGAGCTTGGCTTGGAGTTGGTCTTGCGCCACATCCCAGACCCGTCGAGAGACCCAAACAACCAGAAGACGATCGAGTACGCCTATGCCGTCGCGCAGCTGAAGGATGGCGGAAAGCAGTTCGTCGTCATGTCCAAGGCCGAGGTAGACGCGATCCGCGCACGGAGTCGCGCATCCGGGAATGGACCTTGGGTGACGGACTACGCGGCGATGGCGAAGAAGACAGTGATTCGCCAACTGTGCAAGTACCTGCCCATGTCGGTCGAGCTGCAGACCGCGGTGACGCTCGATGAGTACGACGAGCGCGGGATCACACAGGACTTGGACAGCGTCTTGCCGGTGGACATGGAGATCCCCGCACAAGAGGCAGAGCCAGATGATGCTGCCCTCGTAGAAGAGACGGAAGGAGAGAAGGAGCCTCAGGCATGAAGAACCTAACCCTAAACCGCCCGCTCGTCTTCTTGGACGTCGAGTCGACGGGCGTCAACCCCGACCACGACCGCATCGTCCAGATTGCAGCCGTCCGCTACTTCGGGGGCGGAGCACAGAAGGACGAGAAGTCCCATCTGATCCACCCTGGCCAGCCGATCCCGCCCGAAGCCACCCAGGTGCATGGCATCACCGACGAGATGGTGAAGGACGCGCCTTCGTTCCGACAGTTGGCCGGTGGACTCCTGAAGTTCATCGAGGGCGCGGACCTGGCGGCGTACAACGCCCGCTTCGACTTCTCCATGTTGCAGGCCGAGTTTCGGCGCGTCGGCATCGAGTGGTCTGCGAACCAACACCGTGTACTCGACCCGTTCCGAATGCTTCAACAGCTCGAGCCCCGCGACCTGGGGGCGGTCTACCAGCGGCAGACGGGCAAGGATCTGGTCGGGGCGCACGATGCGCTCGCCGACGCCCGGGCAACGGTCGAAGTCCTGGAACACATGATCGAAGGCTACGACCTGCCTGGGAACGTCGACGATCTGTTGGAGCGGTTCCAGGAAGACCCGGCCGACTCGGACTTCGCGGACCCTGTTGGGCGCCGATTCCGCTGGCGGTTCAACGAGCCGTGGTTCGCGTTCGGCAAGTATCACAAGTCGCTGAAGAACGTGGCCCTCACGGATCCCGACTACCTGCGCTGGATGCTTCGCAGCTCCTTTGAGGACGATACGAAGGCGCTGATCTCTGACGCGCTCGCGGGCAAGGAGATTCGCCGAGATCAGCCGGCCGAGGTTCCCGCATGACCCCCCTAACCCTCGACATGGAAACGACCCTTCTGACGCTGGCCAACGGCGGCGAGCGGCGCCGCGCGCAGAAGGCGGGGTCGGGGTTCACCGGCCTTTGTCTGATGGATCGGCACAAGCAGCGCGTTGCGATCATTCAGCCCATGACGATTCGGAGCCTGAGGCGCAAGGGGTACATGGTGACAAACGAGCTCGCGTTGACCGCATCCGGACTGAAACGGGCGCTGGAGGAGCGCCAGCGAAGGCAAACGTAAACAAGGGCGGGCGGCGTTCTAGGAATCCAATCCAAAGTCCTCCGGAGTGGTTCCTACCCTCGCAGCGTCGCCCGCCCCGTGTGTTGTCCCTGTCGGTTGGGATGAAGCTCGGGACGTCGGGCAAAGAGAGATGCAAGTAGCGTGAGACACCGGCATCGACTGGAACGAAGCACGGGACGGTAAAAGAGCTTCTGTCGCCGTGTGTGAGCCAGCGAGTCGAGTGGACCGGTCGGCAGGGACAGCCAACCCACCCCAAGGAGGGGAGATGGTAGCGACATTGGACAGGCCGGGGATTCAAGCCCGGTTCGAGCGGTTTCACCGAAAGAACCCGCAGCTCCTGGACAAACTGATCGACCTCGCCCGACGCATGAAGGCCAACGGCGCGGAGTGGGTCTCCGTGCGTGATCTGTTCGGACATCTGCGCGTGACTCGATCGGTCTACAACATCGAGACCACCGGCGATTACAAGTTGAACAATTCGTTCACGTCTCGTTATGGGCGGCTGATGGTGAAGACCGCTCCGGATCTGGACGGGTTTGTTCGGCTGGGGAGTATGAGCACATGAAGATATTCATCTTCGAGGACGTGGACAAGGTGTCAAGCAACTATCACACGAGAGGTGGCCTAGTTGTGATCGCCGAAGACAGGAACAGCGTTGAGTCACTGATCCAGGCGGAGAACAAGAAGCCGAAATGGGGCGTGGGCGACCCAAACAACGCGATCCAACTGACGGAATCCGATTGGGCTGACGTCACGGAACTGGAGCTGGCCGAATCTCCACAGCCTCGGGTCATCGTCTTTCCTGACGCGGGGTGTTGCTGATGATCCCACGACGCGCAACATTCCCGAGCGGCGACCCGGTCGTCGCACTCAAGCACTTCGACCGGCCGAGCCCGCTGGACCCGTCGCGCGCAGAGATCGACGAGTTCTCGTGGTTGCTCGCAGGGCCGATCACGAACATCAACCGGCTCGAAGAGGTGAAGCGGCGCTGGCCGCACATCAAGATCGCCCTCGTCGTCACGGTCGGCGAGTTCTACTGGTCGGGCGACTGGCGCAAGTTCGAGCCGTGGGAGATCGAGACGTGCCCGCTCTACAACTGGACCGAGCGGGTGAGGGCGAACCGGCGGCGCTACTGGGACACCGTGAACAGAGTCACGATGCGGCCGAGTGCGTACGGACGGCCGTTGTTCATGTCGTGGATGGAGCGGACGGCGAGGAGATCGCCAGGCGATGGCCACCCGATGGAGGGGTGGATCAAGTCGCTGCGCGAGGTCTTGAGCAACCCGCGCGTCGCTGCCGTCGTCGATCATGTTCACTTCGATAGCGGCGTGACGGTCAACCCGGGGAGCTACTACAGCCCTGAGGTGAGTGTAGGAGTGCGGTCGAAGTGGGCCGAGGTCGCGTTCGGCCTCCCTCAGATACTTGGACTGCGGGGCTACACGGTATCCGCCAACGGCTGGGGGCCGGTGCCGGGTTGGCCCAAATGGAACAGGCTCAACATCGGTTGGGGCGCCGAAGACTTCCGCGACGACGTGGGCGACGGTTGGCATTCTCGGCAACCTTTCGTTCGCTACCTCGAATCGCAACGCCCGATGTGGGATGGCGAACTCGTCGCAAGCGGGTGGCTTAACGCGCAGGACGCGACCGCGCCGAGCTTCTTCCGCGTGCGTCCTTCGTCCAGCCGCAGCAAAGGCTCCCGCACGTACCTACTCGGGTCGGCGGTCAACACGTTCTTTCAGGGCGCGTCGCCACGCTCGTTCCTGATCGCCGATCAGCTCTCGCCACGCTTCGAATCTTTCGACCTGGCCGACCATCCTGTGATTCACCGCAGGCTCGTCGAGACGAAGCTGACGGGAAGACGGGGCAAGCGCGAAGGCGATGTGTACTGGAGAGCGGGTGTGCTCGACGGCAAGCGCAGGTGGTTCGGCGTGGATGCGAACAGCGGCCGCGCTGTGTTCCGGGAGGACTGATGGCCAAGGCAGCGAACACGCTGGAGCGAACAATTCTCCAGGCGGCCGCCATTCATCCGCGAGTCGGGGCACTGTACCGATTCAACGGCGGTGTCTTTGGCCCGCGCCGCGTTCGTGCCTGCCCCAATGGCTGGCCGGATCTCGCGGGATGGATGCGTGACGGACGGGCGCTGCTCGTCGAAGTGAAGGCAGCAACGGACTACGCGATGCCGCATCAGGTGGAGTTCTTGGACGAGGCAAAAGCGGCCGGCGCAGTCGCGGGAATTGCTCGGTCGGTGGATGACTTTCTCAAGCTCGTGGAGGGATGACATGGAGCTACTGACCTGCCCCGCGTGCGGCCTTGGCGTCGCTCGCATGGATGACGGAGCCGGGGGTGTGGCCCTGGTCGATGACGACGGCATTCGGCCACCGGAACCGCCATATGACCCGACGCGCCATTCGCTGCATGAGTGCAAGGGAGGGAAACAGTGATCTCGTGGTGTGACCTCGGCTGCCATTCGTGGACCAAGTGGGGAGATATCCGAATCCTTCTCGCCCGTAGCGGCCTGTCCGTGTCGGGTCAGAGGCGCTGTTGCAGGCGCTGTGGGAAGAAGGAGACGCGGCAGACATGAAGACAAAACGAAGGCTGAAGTTCTGGGCGACGGAGATGGCTAGCAGGGTTTTCGTCCTGTTGATGTTCGCGCTCGCGCTGTTCTTGTTTGCCCTCGGGCTGTACCTGCTCCCGCGCGAAGTGCGCGTCGTGGATCAGCATGATGGGCTCGACGAGTGGCGGTATCACGGCACCGGGCTGGATACCTGTGGCTGTTGCCAGAGGCCCTTGAGTGACCACGAAAGTTGGGAGCCGCCATGGACGGAAGCCGTGAAGCCGGATACTTGCAGGTGTGCAGGCTGCGTTTCGCCGAACCACTCACATGGAGATCCGGTGACGGTGCCGGGGCAGGTGTTTTGAGTATGACAAGCATGGGGCAATTACTGATTGGTGATGCGGGTCGGCGCCTGCCGGATGTCGCAGACGGGGCCGCGGATTGCTGTGTCACGAGTCCGCCCTATTGGGGCTTGCGCGACTATGGCGCAGACGGGCAGATCGGCCTCGAGGCAACCCCAGACGAATACGTCGAACGGATGGTTGCTGTGTTCCGGGAAGTTCGGCGCGTTCTCTCTGACGATGGCGTTCTATGGCTGAATCTGGGTGATTGCTTCGCTACGGGTGCAGGAAAGGTTGGGGATGCTCCAGGCGGTGGAGAGCAAGGCGCAAGGTGGCGCGGTGATGCGTCCAGGGTAAGGGACAGCCGCAGGCGTGACAGGGCTCCAGTCGGACCTGCAACACAACCGAACCGGATGCCCATTGAAGGTCTGAAGCCGAAAGACCTGGTGGGGATTCCATGGAGGGTGGCGTTCGCTCTTCAGGCTGACGGCTGGTTCCTTCGCTCTGACATCATCTGGTCAAAGCCGAACCCGCTGCCGGAAAGTGTGACGGATCGTCCGACGCGATCGCATGAGTACCTATTCCTCTTCTCGAAGTCTCGCCATTACTTCTACAACGCGGACGCTTGCCGGACTCCGTTTGCTGACGGCAGGAACGGTGCGGCTGGCAGCATGGGGCAGAAGTATTCACATGACAGACGCTATCAGGGCTCCCTCGGCAAGCCACCAGGTGTTCCTGGGGCCAATCTCCGATCCGTTTGGAGCATCCCCACCGTCCCATACACGGATGCGCACTTCGCAACCTTCCCGCCGGC